>NZ_JCBCBS010000074.1:0-85581 GCF_059864205.1 Pelovirga sp. | reverse complement strand
CTATGCCTTAACCAATTTAATTAACACCAACGCGTAAACAGGGCGTTATGACACCGATTGAACTACAGACAACCAGCCATCTGCTCGATCAGCAAGTGCTGGCTGAATTTATCCGTCATGCCGGGGAGATTGAGCATCCGCGTGAGATGATCATTGACGTGCTGCGCGCTATTCAGTTGCATCATGGCTGGGTGCCGGATGAAGGGGTGGAGCTGACGGCATCGATCCTTGGCCTGACCCCGGTTGAGGTTGAAGAGATTGCCACCTTTTATGACAAGATTTTTCGCCGCCCGGTCGGTCGCTTTGTCATTCATCTCTGTGATTCTGTTTGTTGCTGGACCCGGGGAGCCGACGAGATTGCTGCTCATCTGCAAAAAACCTTGAATATTGAATTTGGTCAGACCACGGCAGACGGCCTCTTTACCCTGCTGCCGTCCTGTTGTCTGGGCTGCTGTGGGATCGCCCCGGCAGTGATGATCAAACAACAATTCTACGGGCCCCTGACCCCGGAAAAGGTCGATGAGCTGATTGCGACGCTGCGCCAGGAGGGATCGGCATGAGTCAGACAACGCAGCTTCTATTCAAGAATCGGGTTCCGGGGAAAACTGTTTTCTTTAAGGATTTCTGTGCCAATGGGGGTTATCAGGGGCTGAAAACTGCAATCCAGACCATGTCGCCCCTTGAGATTCGCGATCTGGTCAAAGCTGCAGCCTTACGTGGGCGCGGCGGCGCCGGTTTTCCTACCGGAGTCAAATGGGGATTCTTCCCGGCCGACAAGCCGGGCATCAAGTACCTGGTGTGCAACTGCGACGAAATGGAGCCGGGCACCTATAAGGATGGCGTCCTGCTGGGAGCGGATCCGCATCAGTTGGTCGAGGGGATGATCCTCTCAGCCTTTGCCCTGCAGACTCAGGTCGGTTATATCTTCATTCGTTACGCTTATGAAAAACAGGCGGAAAACCTGCGTCGCGCCATCGCTGAAGCAACGCAGGCCGGCTACCTGGGTAAGAATATCCTCGGCAGCGGTTTTGACTTTGAGCTGCATGTCCACGGCAGTGCCGGCCGCTATATCCTCGGCGAAGAGACAGCGTTGCTCAATGGCCTTGAAGGGATTCGTCCCAACCCGCGGTCAAAACCGCCTTTTCCTGCGGTGCGCGGACTCTTTGGCCAGCCGACAACGGTCAATAATGTCGAAACCATCGCCAATATTCCTCACATTGTTACCGGCGGTGCCCAGTGGTTCAAGGATCTGGCTTTGACACCCGATGGTTCGGGAACCAAACTGTTCGGACTGTCGGGACATCTTAACCGCACCGAGTGTTTTGAGTTGCCGGTCGGGATCAGCCTGCGTGAAGTGGTTGAAACCTATGGTCAGGGGATGTGGAAAAACAAGCAATTCAAGGCCTGTCTGCCCGGTGGCGCTTCGACCCCTTATCTGACCCGCGAACACCTGGATGTTGCCCTTGATTTTGCCTCGCTGGAAAAGGTCGGCAGCCGCTTTGGTACTGCCGGGGTGACGGCCTTTGATGACGATACCTGCATGGTCGCCGTAACCCTTAATCTGATCCGCTTTTTTGCCCGCGAGAGTTGCGGCTGGTGTACTCCCTGTCGTGACGGACTGACCATGGTACGCTGGCTGCTGGAGATGCTTGAATCCGGCCAAGGAACGCCTGAGCATCTGGAAATGCTCAAGGATCAGCTGAAAAATATCTCCGGCAAAAGCTTCTGCGCGCTGGCAGAAGGGGCGATGGGGCCGGTTGCCGGTCTGCTGACCCATTTTGAGCAGGAAATTGTTGATCACATCAAGGGCGGACGTTGTCCGTTCTGCAAATAGAAATTGACCTTGACTATGCCGACACTGACCATCGACAACCAGACAATTAGTGTTCCCGAAGGGAAGACCATCCTTGAGGCTGCTGAGGCCCTCGGCATCATGGTCCCCCATTTCTGTTATCACAAGGAGCTGGGAGCCGTCGGGGCGTGCCGCATGTGTGCCGTGACGGTTCATACCGGCCCCATGCCCGGTGTGAAAATGGCCTGCCTGATTGCGGTCGAGGAGGGGATGGTGGTGACCACCGGCGATGAAGCGTCGGTAGCCTTCCGTGAGCGGGTCGGCGAATGGCTGATGCTCAATCACCCCCATGATTGTCCGGTCTGCGATGAGGGCGGGGAATGCCAGTTGCAGGAGATGACCATCTCCAGTGGCCACGGCATCCGTCGTTATCAGGGGGAAAAGGGCACCTATACCAATCAGGATCTTGGCCCCTTTATCGCCCAGGAAATGAACCGCTGTATCCAGTGCTATCGCTGTGCGCGGACCTATAAGGACTACTGTGGCGGCCGCGATTTCGGCGTCATGGGTTCGCGGAACCGGGTGTTTTTCGGACGCTTCAAGGAGGGGATGCTGGAAAGCGATTTTTCCGGCAATCTGGTTGATCTGTGCCCCACCGGGGTTTTTACCGATCGCACCTTCCGCTTCAAATCACGGGCCTGGGATCTGGAACAGGCTGATTCGGTTTGTCCCCAGTGTGGCGTTGGCTGTGCAACTATTCCCGGTGGGCGCCTGCGTGAGCTGCAGCGGGTGCGCAGCGGTGATAATCCGCTGGTCAATGCCACCTTTATCTGTGACCGGGGGCGTTTCGGCAGTGGCTACGCCAATCATCCCGAGCGTCCGCGCCAGGCGCGCCAGGAAGACCAGACCGTCAGCATTACTGCTGCCCTGACTGCTCTTGAGACCCAGATCCGTGCTACGGTAAAACAGCATGGCCCGGAAGCGGTGCTGCTGGTCGGCTCCGATCGGGCTTCGCTGGAAACCAACTGGCTGTTGCAACGCACCGCCAAATATTTCGGCTGTCGTGTTCCGGTGCTCAATGCCCATCGTCATCGTCATCAGACCGCGCAGATGGCAGCTTTTGACTTGTCTGAGCGGCTCGCCTCATTGCAGGATATTCGCTCCAGTGATCTGGTCCTGGTCTGCGGGGTTGATCCTCTGGCCGAAGCGCCGCTGCTGGCGCTGGCCCTGCGGCAGGCCGTGCGTAAAGGGGGACGGGTGGTGGTGTATGACCCGCGCCCGGTGGAACTGCCTTGCGACGCTGATCGGGTGGCTGTTTCGCCGCTGGCCTTGCAGGAGTTACTGGCTGATGGAGGGGTCGAGGGGCGTCACCTGTGCGATTTGCTCTCGCAGGCAAAGAACCCGATGATTGTTGCCGGTGCCGATCTGCTGGGGCTTGCCGGGTTACAGAACATTCGGACATGGGCTGAAAAGACCTCGAATGAAGAACGTCCATGCCTGGTTTATCCGGTGCTTGCCGGTCCCAACAGTTTCGGTACAGCATTACTGAGTTTGCCGGAGCAGGATGACCTGTTGACCCGTCTTGCTAGTGGTAAGGTCAAGATGCTGGTCTGCGTGGATGCTGATCCGCTATTGGAGGCTCCCGAGGGTGAGCGCTTTGCCGCCGCCCTGACCCGCCTTGAACAGTTGGTGGTGCTCGATTATCTGCCAACCTCGTTAAGTCGGCATGCCAATCTGTTTATCCCCACCTGCCCGCCGGTTGAGGACAGTGGAACCTTTATTAATAACGAAGGGCGTCTGCGTCGTTTCCAGCGGGTACTTAAACCAGGCTTAAGTCTGGCCCGGACCGCGGCCGGGGAACATCCGCCGCGCGAATTTTCCCTGGACACCCCGGGCAGCGATCCGCAACCGGCGGCCCTGCTGTTGCAGCGCCTGATCGGCCAGGAGCAGACCTTGACTGAGCTGCATCGGCAACTGGTGCTCGAACAGCCGCGTCTGGCTTCATTGGTCAAGCTCAAAGCAGGTGAAGCAGGTCCACGAGTAGTTCCTGCTGTAGCACGTCCGCAATCCCTGGATCCGCTACCTGAACAACCGGCCCAGACCCTCGAGCTGGTGGTGTCTCCGGCGCGCTATGGCGGCGATCTGTTCAGCCGTTATGCCCCAAAGCTGGAACCCCGCAAGCGGCAACCATATTTCTATCTGCATCCTGATGAGCTTCAGGCCCACGGGTTAAAAGACGGAGATGCTGCTGTTGTTGAGACCGATTTTGGCAGTTTTACCTTGCCGGTACGCAGTCAACCCGACATGGCTTTGGGCTGTGTTCTGGTGGAAAACAGCGAGGCTTTCCCTCAGTTAATCCCGGGGGCAGGGCTTGGTTATTGTGTGATCAGCGCGGGAGGTACCAATGAGTGAAATGCTGGTAACCCTGGCCCTGATCCTGGGGAAACTTTTGTTTATCTTTGGTGTTGTTCTGTTTATGGCAGCCTATCTGGTGCTGGCGGAACGCAAGATCTTAGGACGTATGCAGCTGCGTTACGGTCCGAACCGGGTCGGTCCTTTTGGCCTGATGCAGCCCCTGGCTGATGTCATCAAGCTGTTGACCAAAGAAGATTTCGTGCCGGCACGGGCCGACAAGTGGCTGTTTCTGATTGCGCCGGGGATTACTGCGGTAACCGCCCTGCTGGTTTTTGCCGTGATTCCTTTTGGTCCAACCCTGGAGATCTTTGGCCGGCAGGTTCCCCTGGTGGTGGTTGATCTGAATATCGGCGTACTCTATTTCCTCGGTGTGTCATCCATGGCGGTCTACGGTGTGGTGCTTGGGGGGTGGGCCTCTAACTCCAAATATTCGTTGCTCGGTGGCGTTCGCGGCTTGTCGCAGATGGTCAGCTACGAGCTCTCGTTAGGTCTCTCGCTGGTACCGGTCATCATGATGGCGCGGTCATTTTCGTTGACTGATATCGTTATGGCCCAGCAGTCAATCCCCTTTATGTTGCTCAATCCGGTGGCCTTCGGGGTCTTTTTTATCTGTGTCCTGGCCGAGAGCAATCGTATTCCTTTCGACCTGCCGGAAGCGGAAAACGAGCTGGTTGGCGGCTTTCACACCGAATATTCCGGGATGCGTTTCGGTCTGTTTTTCGTCGGTGAATACATCAATATGGTGGTTTTAGGTTCGCTGGTGACGGTGTTTTTTCTCGGTGGCTGGCACGGCCCCTGGCTGCCGCCGCTGCTCTGGTTTTTGTTCAAGGTGCTGGCGGTGTGCGCCATGTTCATCTGGATACGCGCCAGTATGCCGCGCCTGCGTTACGATCAATTGATGAATCTGGGCTGGAAAATTCTTCTACCCCTGTCGCTGGTCAATATTCTGGTGACCGGCGCTGTCTTGTTGGGATTGGGTTAACAGCATGCATGTTATCAGAGGCATTCGCGGAACCTTTCAGCCCTTCTGGGTGACATTGCGCAATATGTTCCGTAAGCCGGTGACGATCCAATATCCGGAAGAGAAACAGCAACTCCCTGAACGCTATCGGGCGCGGCTGATCTTGACCCGAGACCCGGACGGGGCCGAACGCTGCGTTGCCTGTCACCTGTGCAGCGCTGCCTGTCCGGTCGATTGTATCTCCATGCAGGCTGCTGAAGCCGAGGACGGGCGCCGCTATGGCGCCTGGTTCCGCATCAATTTCACCCGCTGTATTTTCTGTGGACTCTGTACTGAGGCTTGCCCGACCCTGGCGATCCAGGTGACGGCAGATTTTGAACTGGCCGGTCGCGATCCCCTCAAGCTGGTGTATGAAAAAGAGGATCTGCTGGTCGATCATTGTGGTAACAACAACAGCTACAACTTCTACCGCCAGAGCGGCATCGGCGTTGCTGCGCCACGCGGCACAAACCCCGGTGAAACACCCCCGGCGGACGTCAAGGATCTGATGCCATGATTGCGACGGTCATGTTTTATCTGCTCGGTGCCGTGGCGCTGGGAGCAACCGGGCTGGCTATCATCCAGCGCAACCCGGTCTATGCGGTGATCTATCTGGTCAAGAGTATCTTTGCCCTGGCGCTGATTTTTTATCTGTTGGGCGCTCCGCTGGTCGCAGCGTTGCAGGTCATTGTTTATGCCGGCGCGATTATGGTGCTGTTTCTGTTTGTCATTATGATGCTCGAGATCACCCCGACCAGTGCTACCCAGTGTACTGCTCCGGGGTGGGCTCAGTGGTCTCCGGTGCTGCTTCTGGCTCTGACTCTGGTAACCCTGACCCTGCTATTGATCGGGCTCGATCCGCTGGCGTCTGAAGGTGTGCCGCGCTGGCATGCCAGTCCCCGCGATTTCGGCTATGCCCTGTTCAAAGAGTATGCCCTGGCGGTCAAGATTATTTCGTTCCAGCTCTCCTTTGCAGCGGTTGGGGCTTTCCATGTCGGCATGACCGAGCGCAGACGCGCGCAGTTGGAGGATGAATCATGATTGTGCCGCTGGAACATCTGCTGATTCTTGCAACCCTGCTCTTTGCTATGGGGCTGGGGTGCGTGCTGGTACGGCGTAATCTGATTATGATTCTGATCGGAGTCGAGATCATGATTAATGCTGTCGGTCTGGTGCTGATTGGAGCTTCGGCCTTCTGGCAGCAGGTTGACGGCCAGATCATGGTGCTGATCCTGATGGCTATTACTGCTGCCGAGGTGGCCATTGGTCTGGCGCTGGTGGTTTATCTCCATCAGCAGAAAAAGAGTATTGATGTCGGCATTTTTGATGAGATGAGGGGCTGATGGATATTCTTCTGACCCTGATACTGTTGCTCCCCCTGGCTGGTGGCGTGATCAATGCCTGCTTTGGCAAGCGTCTTCCGCGGCCGGTGCCGGTGTTTATTGCCTGCGGATCGGTGATCGGCAGTTTTCTTGCCGCTCTCGGCAGTTTTACCCTGGCCACGGGCGACGGCTACCGTCTGGTACTGTTTGCCTGGCTGAAAAGTGGTAATTTCCAGGCCGATGTCGGCCTGCTGTTCGATCCGCTGGCGGCGATCATGACGCTGATGGTTACCGGTGTTGCCAGCCTGATTCACCTCTATGCGGCCGGTTACATGGAGGATGATTCCGATCAGGTGCGCTTTTTTGCCCTGCTTAACCTGTTTGTTTTTGCCATGCTCACTATAGTCCTGGCCGATAATCTGCTGTTGCTGTTCCTTGGCTGGGAAGGGGTTGGTTTCTGCTCCTACGGCCTGATCGGTTTCTGGTATCGCAAAACCGAAAATGCCGATGCCGGGCGCAAGGCCTTTATTGTCACGCGGATTGGTGATCTGTTTTTTGCGGTAGCGCTGTTGTGGCTGTTTACCCTGTTTGGAACCATCAGCATTGAAGGGATCAATGCCCAGGTGGCGGGGCTGGATATGACGACCGTTACCCTGCTCAGTTTGCTGCTCCTGGTTGGCGCCTGCGGCAAGAGTGCGCAGCTGCCGCTGATGAGCTGGCTGCCGGATGCCATGGCCGGACCGACTCCGGTGTCGGCGCTGATTCATGCCGCCACCATGGTCACCGCCGGGGTTTATCTGCTGTGTCGCATGTTCCCCCTGGTGTCACTGTCGCCTACCGCGATGGCCGCCATTGCCCTGGTCGGTATCGCTACGGCCCTGTATGCCGCGACCTGCGCCCTGGCGCAAAACGAAATCAAACGGGTGCTGGCCTACTCCACCATGAGTCAGGTCGGCTACATGTTTCTGGCGGTTGGACTGGGCAGTGTTTCAGCGGCCATGTTTCATTTGATCACCCACGCATTTTTCAAGGCGCTACTCTTTATGGCGGCCGGCTGTGTTATCAATCTGGCCGGTCACGAAAATGACATCCGCCGCATGGGCGGTATGCGCCAGCGCTCCCCCCTGGTATTCTGGCTGTTTATCGCCGGGCTCTTGTGTCTGGCCGGTGCCCCCCTGACCAGCGGTTTCTTTTCCAAAGATCTGATTCTGGCAACCGCCTTTGCCCAGGGTGACATCTTCCATCAGGGAATTTACGCCTTAGGGGTGATGACCGCGTTACTGACGTCCTTCTATTGTTTCCGGCTGGCCTATCTGGTATTTGGCGGCGATTATCGTGGCGATGAGTTGCCCGATGAGCCCAATGGCTTGATGTTGTGGCCGTTGTTGCCGCTGGCATTGTTGGGGCTCGGCGCCGGGCTGTTGAATCTTCCCCATCTGTTTGCCGGCGGTTCCTGGCTCAGCGGTTGGCTGGAGCGCGAGCAGGATGTGCTGCACCTGGCCATTGCCACTGAATATCTGCTGATCGGCACGGCGGTGGCGGTTTTTGTCCTGGGCTGGTTGCTGGCCGCTTTACGCTACCGCAGATATGTTCAACGTCCAGCGTCGATAACCGGCAAGTTTTTACTCAATGGCTGGCGCGCGGATGACCTGTTCGATCTGCTGTTGGTGCGACCGTTCAAGAAGATCGGACGGTTCTGTTCTCAGGGAGTTGAAATCGGGCTGATTGATGGAGTGCTCAGCGGTACCGTCCGTCAATGTAACGGTCTGGGAATACGTTTGCGTGGACTGGGTGCCGGCAAGGTTAGTCTGTATCTGCAGGGTCTGGTGTGGGGCTTTGTGGTGATTGTCGGCTGGTTTTTATTGCGCGCCCTGATCTAGAAATGTTTCATCAAGGAATTTATCTGATGTTGATGATGCCGGAAAGTAAAGGATAACTGCAATCATGGCGATTGACTTTCCCTTGTTAAGCTTCTTGCTGTTTACGCCGTTGGCGGGTGCCCTCGTGTGTCTGTTCATCGGGGTGGGAAACAGTGTGGCTCCGCGTTGGGTGGCCCTGCTCACCGCAGGTGGCGTGTTTGTCGTCAGCCTGCTGCTGTGTCTGTTGCAGCCGCCGACAGCAGGCTGGTTGCTCTATGAGGATTATCGCTGGATTGAGCAGTTCGGCATCCGCTATACCCTGGGGCTCGACGGTATTTCAGCGGTGCTTATTCTGTTGACAGCTTTTCTGCAGGTCCTGGCGGTGCTGGTCTCCTGGCGTCAGGAACGTGCCCCCGGCGTGTATTTCGCGTTGCTGCTGGTATTGGAGATGGCGGCATTTGGTGTTCTGCTGGCGCTGGATCTGATTCTCTTCTACCTGTTCTGGGAGTTGATGCTGATTCCCATGTTCTTCCTCATTGGTGTCTGGGGTTATCAACGCCGTTTTCAGGCTGCGGTCAAATTCTTTCTCTATACCCTGGTTGGCAGTTTGTGTCTGCTGCTGGCAGTGATCGGCCTGTATCTGCTGCATGGCGATCAGACCGGGACCTACACCTTTGCCCTGGAAGCATTAAAGCAGACCGAGCTGAGTACAACCCAGGAACTGGTGTTCTTCCTCTGCTTCATGGCGGCTTTTGCAGTCAAAGTCCCCCTGTTTCCATTCCACAGCTGGTTGCCCGATGCCCATGCTGACGGTCCGGCCGCCGGTTCGGTTGATCTGGCCGGGCTGCTGCTTAAAACCGGGGTCTACGGCATGATCCGCTTTGCTTTTCCCCTGTTTCCGGTTGCTGCGCAAAAAACCCTGCCGTTGCTGGCTGGGCTGGCGTTAGTGGGGCTCTTTTATGCTGCCTGGGTGGCTTATCAGCTGGTCGATATCAAACGGATCGTTGCCTTTTCATCGATCTCGCATATGGGCTTTGTGATTCTTGGTTTGGCGGCCTGGAATCAAACTGCATGGGAGGGAAGTTTATTGCTGATGGTAAATCATGCTATTACCACCGCCGGTCTGTTTGCCGTTGTCGCCATGATTGAACAACGTACCGGTACCCGCAGCCTCGATCAGTTGGGCGGGCTGTGGAAAAGCCATCCGAATATGTCGGCTTTTTTTCTGCTGTTCTGTATGGCGTCCCTGGGGCTGCCGGGGCTGGCAAACTTTGCCGGTGAAATTTTGATTTTGATCGGTGTTTTTACCGTCAAGCCCCTGTGGGCAGTGATAGCGGTTGGCGGCATCCTGTTTTCTGCAACCTACACCTTGCGCCTTGTTCAGGGAACCCTGTGGGGGGGAAATTGCGAACCCCACGACAAGCAGGATCTGCACTCACGGGAATGGCTGGTGTTAGTTCCCCTGGCGGTACTGGTAGTAGCCCTGGGATGTTACCCGCAACCGGTGCTCGACCTGTTGCGAGAGCCTCTTAGTGCTCTGTTGCTGGTGGGAGGGATGCCATGACCCTGGAGTCGTTACAATCTCTACTGCCCCAGATTCTGCTGGCTTTGGGTTCAACCGCCATTCTCCTTGGCGGGGCCTGGGTGCGCAACCGGCGCCTGTGGTTGCTGGTCGGCGCCCTGGTGGCTATCGTGGCCGCCCTGGTAGCAGCCTTTGTCGAACCACCACAGATCGATATCCTCGGTATGTACTCGGCATCGGCCTATGCGCGCTTTTGTACCGTGCTCTGGTCGTTGACCGTCGCCGCGACCCTGGTGATAAGTTGTCGCTACGTCGACATCTTCCGTTTTGGGGGGGGAGAGTATGCGTCCCTCATGTTGTTTGCCGCAGCGGGGATGAGTCTGCTGTCGGCGGCAACCTCCTTTGTCGGACTTTTCCTCGGCTTGGAAGTTCTGACCCTGGCTCTGTACATCTTGATTGCCTTCCGTCATGGTGATACCCGCGGTGCCGAAGCGGGGATGAAATATCTGGTTTTTGGCGCAGTGGCAACGGCGTTTCTGGCCTTTGCTATTGCTTTGATCTATACCGCGACCGGTACCTTTAATCTGCAGGCGGCGGCCGTCGGTTTGCAGGCTGGAGATGGTTTGCGCCCACTGGGGCTGGCCGGCTGGGCGCTGCTGCTGGTTGCGGTCGGTTTTAAAATTTCCCTGGTGCCTTTTCATCTGTGGACGCCCGACGTGTATCAGGGTGCTCCGGCCCCGGTCAGCGGCCTGCTCGCGACCGCCGCCAAAGGCGCTGTATTAGCTGCATTCCTGCCCCTGCTGGTGATGAGTGGCGAGGGGGTGGCCGATATCAGGGCTGTGCTCTGGCTGCTGGCGATTGTTACCATGCTGGTCGGCACCTTTGCCGCCCTGCCGCAAACCAACATCAAGCGCATGCTCGCTTATTCGTCGGTTGTCCACATGGGTTACCTGCTGATTGCCCTGATTGTCGCCGGGGGGGATGGCAGCCGTGCCCTGTTGTTCTACCTGGTGGTTTATTCCCTGGCGACCTTTGGCGCCTTCGGAATTATTACCACCTTTGCTGACGAGAACGGCGAGATCCAGGATTATGGTGATCTGCGCGGCCTGTCAGCGCTCCACCCACGGCGTTGCGCCTTGTTGTCGGTGTTTTTGTTGTCCCTGGCCGGGATTCCGCCGTTAGCCGGGTTCTTTGCCAAGTTCGGACTCTTTCAGGCGGCATTTCGCGGAGGATATGCTGAACTTGCGGTGATCGGGGTGATCGCATCCATCATTTCGGTCTATTACTATTTGCGTCCATTGATCGCCCTTTATACCCCGGAGCCGGCCGTTGTTTGTCGCGATTTTGCGGCCTCAACGGAAACCTTGTTGTTGGTTGGTTGCGCGGTAACTATCTTGATTCTTGGTGTTTTTCCTTCTCCTTTATTGACGCTGGTGGCGCAGATTCTTCCATGACAACGGGGCCAAGTGTTTAGCAACGAGGATACCTCCTATGTCTATTGATATGAAAATTGCCCAGTTTCTCCAATCCAGGGTTTTTGCTGTCGCCGGAGTCTCAACCCGGCCGGAAAAGTTTGGTAATAAAGTCTTTAAATGTTATCAGAAAAAAGGCTATCGGGTGATTCCGATTCATCCGGTGGAAAAAGAGATAGAGGGCGTGGCCTGTGTTGCCAGTGTTACTGAGCTGCCCGATGAGGTTGTCAGCCTCTCCGTGGTAACCCCCCCTGCGGTTACCGAAAAGCTGGTGGTCAGCGCCGCAGCAAAAGGAATCAGGAATATCTGGATGCAGCCAGGGGCAGAAAGTCCATCTGCGGTGGCTTTTTGTGAGCAGCAGGGGATTAACGTCATTGCTGATGGCACCTGTGTGCTGGTCCGTTTTGACTGCCACCACTAATTTGATGGTGTAAAACGATCTTTTTCAGCCTCCTCTGCAGCAGGCTGTGCTGGATAACATCAACATCTTTGTCAGGGGCGGCACTGTGCGCCCCTTTTCTGCTTGGAAATAACGTCACAACGTCTCTTTTAAGCCTGATGGGTATGCCGGATGTTCAGTGATTTTGAATCCATCGTAAAAAACATGGGTGATCTGCCCCCTTCTCCGGTTGTGGCAACAAAGTTGCTGGAATTGATGCGTGACCCCAATTTACGCATCAAGGACCTGGCCAACGCTGTCTCCCTTGATCCGGTTATCTCGGCCCGACTGCTTAAAATCGCCAATTCTGTGATGTTTCAACAGGTCACACAAGTCTGTTCCGTTGATCGCGCCTTAATTGTGGTGGGCGAAGATGTCCTGAAAAACCTGGCTCTTGAATACAGTTTGCGCAGTACCCAGAGGACTTACGGACTGTTAGAGCGGAAATTATGGGAAAATTCCATCGGTTGCGCGGTCGCCTGCCGGATGATTGCTGACAAGCTGACCGATCTTGACAAAAGCGAGGCCTATCTGGCCGGGTTGCAGCGTCATATCGGCAAGGTGGTAATGATTAACCGTGACAAGGAACTCTATCGCCAAGTGATAGAGATTGTCGAGCGTGGCGAAGGTGACTTACGGGATGTTGAGCGCGGCCTGTTTGCTTATTCTCACGAACTGGTTGGTGCGGCGCTGCTCGATCACTGGAATTATCCCAAGCGGATCGTTGAGGTGACCCTGTATCATCATGATCTGGAAAAATTGCGTCAGCGTGATGCCGTAACATTTACCTTATGTGCAGTGCTTTCCCTGGCAAGCGATTTTTGTCGCTATTTCGGCATCGGTTATGTGGAAAAACAGGATTTCGATTTAACCCTGTGCCATGGTTCTTTGGCCCTTGAGGCGAACCCGATTGTGCTTGAAGATCTGAAAGAGCTGTTTTATCCGGAGTTTGTTAAAGAGCGGAACCTTTTTCTAACGTAACCGTGAGCCTTCTGTACGGTTGTCAGCAACAGGGGATTTCATCAATGTGTAAAAAGATATTTATTGCTGCTACCGGTCAGAATTGCGGTAAAACCACGACCAGCCTGTCGCTGTTGCATTTGGCCGGAAAAAAATATCCGCGCATCGGTTTTATCAAACCTTTTGGTCCCAAGCGCACGACCTATCATGGGCGTCAGGTTGATATTGATGCTGCTCTGATAGCCCAGGTTTATGCCATGGATGATCGTCTTGATTTGATGTCGCCGGTTGTCCTTGATGCGCATACCACGCGTAATTTTCTCGATGGTGAGGCCGACAGCGCGCCGTTGTTGGAGAAGATTACCCAGGTGGTACGACAACTGGAGCAGGAGTGTGATTTTCTTATCATCGAAGGTGCCGGGCATTCCGGCGTCGGGTCGGTCATGGGGCTGAATAACGCGCAGTTGGCCCGTCATCTGGAGGCTCCGGTGCTGATAGTGGCGGGGGCCGGGATTGGTCATGTGATTGATGATCTGCATCTGAACCTGGCGTTGTTTCGTGAAACCGGTGCTGATGTCCGGATGATTCTGTCGAACAAATTGTTGAAAGACAAACGTGATACAACCCTTCATTATCTGCGCAAAGCGTTTGCAAAAACCGATATCCAAGTGGTTGGTGGTTTCAACTATTCACCGGTACTTGCCAATCCTACCTTAAAATATCTTTCGGAACTTTTGCAGGTTGAGCTCAAAGCTGAATCGCATCAGGTTCGTCGTATTGTTCATCATGTGCTGATTGGGGCCGCTTCAACCCAGCGCGTGGTCGATCTTCTCTATGATTCGAGTCTGGTTATTGTCAACAGCAGTCGTGACGAAGTGCTGGTAATGTTGGCGACCCTCTATCATCTGGTACGGTTCCGTAGCAAACTGGCGGGGATCGTCATTGCCGGTATTGTCCCGGTGGCGGATATCGTTCAGCAGGTTATCGATGACTCAAGAATTCCTTACATGCGTTGCCAGTCAACGGTTGCCGAGGTTTATACGATCATTCATGCCGATGTAGCCAAGATCGGTATTGATGATCATGAAAAGATAGAACTGATCCACCGCCTGGCCGAAACGGAACTTGATTTTGACCTGATTGACAACATCTTTTAGTCCTGCCGGCACAGGTTTGTGCGTCGGTTCTGAGCCAAAGGAAATTATTATTATGGGATTTTTCAGTAAATTGTTCGGCGGTAAAACCAGTGTTGAATCTTTGCAGCGTGCGCTCGAGCAGAAGCGTTTTGCCGACGCTCTGTACCTGGCAGAAGAACTGAACAGCGAATCCCTTGGTGAAGAAAATGTGGCACTGGTAGCCAACTTGCGGGCAGAGGCCGGTGATGGCTTGGCCCGCCTGAACCTGATCGAAGCCAAGGCCAAGCAGGACAATGGCGAAGCCCGGGAGGCTAATACCTATTTTGACATGGCCTTGCAGTACGCCCACAGTGAGCAATTAATAGAAGAGATAGGGCAGGCGCGTCAGGTGGCCGTTGACTTGGTGACCTCAGTGAAGGCCGTGACAGCACCGGGATGCGGCACCTGTGTGCCTGGCGGCGGCGCACAGCGCGGGATTAATCCCTCTGCAGGGATTGATGATGCCATTCGTTTTGATTTGATTCTGACATCCTATCCGGAAGGTCAACGAGAGCGTTATCAATACCGGGGACCCGATTTTGTCGGGGCTTTTTTGCTGGCTCATGAGGGCAATGATGTTCAAGCTGATGAGCTGTTCAAAAAAGTAAAAGAAACAGAACGGGATGATCTCTACTGGTTTGAGGTTGGAGCAGTGCAGGCGCGCATGGGCCATCTGGCGCAGGCCAAAGAATCCCTGGAGCAGTCGTTGCAACAAAATCCCGATCTGTTGCTGGCGGTTGAGGCTCTGGTTGAGGTATTGCTGAGTCTGGGGCAGGTCGAGGATGCCCGGATGTTGATTGAAGACAAACTCCGTGGGGACCATGATAACCTGTCTCCCTTCCACGCCCTGTTGGTGACCATCCATAGCCATCGTCAGGATTGGCCGGCAGCGGTCGTTCATGTCCGCCACTGTCTGCAAAGGAATTACAATGACCCTTCTTTTGTCGCTCTGGCGGCGGCAGTGATGGAAAAGGTCGGGGATCTTGCCGCGGCGGAAGACTTGCTCAAACGATTGCCGGCTGGCGGTGGCTGTAAGGGTAGCACCACCAGCCTGCAGTTGGCTGAATTCTATCTGCGCCATCAACGTGAACTGGAAAAAGCCTTCTCAAGCTTCAATGCTGCCGTTAAGCAGGACCCTGAAAATCCACGTTGGCGCTTGCGTCTGGCTCAGACCTGTTTCGCCCGCCAGTGGTGCAAAGATGGTATGCAGTTGTTGCAGCAGTTGGATGGTGATCCCTCCGTGCCGGCGCAGATAAAAAAGGAAGTGGGCTATTTAATCGAGAGATACCAAGGATAGAGCTGATGTTAGAATTACTGCGACAACGACGTAGTGTGCGGGTGTTTAAACCGCACCAGGTAGAAGCTGAAAAGATGAAGCTCCTTGCTGAGGCCTTGTTACGTGCCCCGACCTCAAGAAATCTGCAGCCCTGCACCTTTGTGATGATTCAAGAGCGCCAGATTCTTGATCAATTAGCGAATGCCAAACCTCATGGAACGACTTTCTTTTCTTCTGCGCCACTGGCTGTCGTGATTGCCGCAGATCCAGCTATCTCAGATGTCTGGATTGAGGACACTGCTGTTGCCGCTACTGTCATGCAGCTTGTTGCCGAGGGCCTCGGGTTAAAGAGCTGTTGGGCCCAGCTGCGTTCCCGTCAGCATAACGATTTAATCAGCGCTTCCGAATATGTCCGAAGTCTGGCTGCATTACCGGAGGGAATGGAGGTGCCGATGGTGATCGCTGTTGGCTATGCCGACGAGAAAAAAACAGGACATCCAGCCAGTTCGTTGCGTACTGAAAAGATCCACCAGGAGCGTTTTACTATCTAGGTTTTCTGCTGTTTTTCCGTCATTTTTTGCCTTTCGGGGGTTGATTTTCGATTAAGGAAATGACAACCTAGAGGGCAACACAGGTGGAAAAGTACTTTTTTTATTTGTGAATTAAAAAAACAGGAGATGATATGACAGCAGCAGCAACAGGGAGTAAAATCAAGGTTCACTACACCGGTACTTTTGACGATGGCGAAGTTTTTGACAGTTCACGTCAGTCAGAACAACCCTTTGAATTTGAGGTTGGTGCTGGTCAAGTGATCCCTGGGTTTGATAACGCCGTAGTCGGAATGAAAGCTGGAGAAACTAAGCAGGTCCGCCTGACCGAGGACGAAGCCTATGGGCCCTACAATCAGGAAATGGTCTTTGATGCCGATCCCAATCAGTTTGAGGATGGTTTGTCTCCCGAAGCAGGACAACAGTTTCAGACCCAGATGCAGGATGGAACCCCTTTATTGTTAACCGTTAAGGCCGTCAGTGAGGACAAGATCACCCTCGACGCCAATCATCCCATGGCGGGTAAGGCCCTTAATTTTGATCTGGAAGTTATCGAAGTAGGCTAATTCGTTCCGCCAGATATAACCATTTATGCGGCCCGATATATATTTATATCGGGCCTTTTTAACGTCTGTCCGGCTGCTTCAGCTGGTGATGGCCAGCCACCAGGCAATCATTATAAGTACTAAAGCCAGGGTGCCGCTCAACAGGTTATTACGGTTGGAAGTTTTGTTGTTTCCGGGCAACAGGGTAAAAACCACTGCCAGGATCGCTCCGCTGATAAACCCGAACAGATGGGCACCAATATCGGTATTCTCGTCACCGACACCGAACATGGCAAGTAATCCCAAGGCCGCCGCAAGTGGCAATGGCCAGCGGTGCCACAAGCTGGAGCGGTAGCGCAGCAGGTTGTAGAGTGCCAGTAAGCCGAGAGCGCCAAAAACTGCGGTTGAGGCACCGATTGATCGATGACTGGGCGATTGCAGCAGGGCATTGAGAATGTTACCCAGGGTGCCGGCAATTAAGACAAGGAAAAAGGCCACGCCGGAACCGAGGATGCGGCACAGCCGCAGAACCAGAAAGCCGCCAAAAGTGAGGTTGCTGAGTAGATGCAGGGGGCCTGAATGTAACGTCAGGGCGGTGATGGTACGCCACCATTGTCCGTCCCGGATATGGCTGACGTCGGCGTTGCCTAGTGTGAGCCAGTCGATATGTTGTGACCCAAATAACTGTAATTGGTGGTAGCTGAGATGGTGAAATACAAGCAAGGTGATGATGACCCAGAAAGTAGCTGCATAGTTGTCTTTTAAGGGAGTGGAGACGGGGCGCGGCGGTGGCCAATTGCGGTTTTCCTGCTCATAGCTGTTTAACTCTGTCAGTGCTTCTTGGAAATAATCGACGGGAACCAGTAATTGGACATCTTCCCCTTTTTTTTCGCTGCGCCAGGGGATGCGCCGTGCTTGTAATACCAGCGACCAATTTTTGAGCTGACGTTTGTTCAACGGGCGGACAGTCAGCCCATCCTTAAGCTGCGCAGGAATAACAACCCAATCGGGGCGATCAATGTCGTGTGCCGATTTCAAGTCCATGTCCTATCATGACAGAAACGGATTGTTAAGTGGCGGTCTTTTTGCTGGTATGTTCCTCCATCGCCTGGAGACTTGCGCGTGTTTGCCGCATGTGATGAAAAACAATGAATGTCAGTGAATTGGCTGTCAAATTAGATCTATGGCAGCAGATTGTTGCCGGAGTGGAATCTTGTTGTGCCGTTGCTGCGGTGAAGCACCTGTTGGATAGGCTCGCGCTTATTCCGGTAGAGTCGAGCAGGGCCAGCAGAAGGCTTGGCAGTTACGTTTTTCGCGGCAGTGAGCCGGTGTGTATCCGGTTGCAGTTCGCCCAGGAGCCGGAGAATCTGCGCCAGACGTTCCTGCACGAGGTCGCCCATGCCTGTGATCATCTGCATCAGCGAGGAGGGGGACGACGCCGGCTCGGACATGGCACCAGTTGGCGTCAGTGGGCCCTTGCCCTGGGGATCGCCAGTACCGCAACCGGTAGCAGTGCCGCTCTGGCCGCCTTGCATCAGCGGCGGCAGAAGTTGGTGGCAATCTGCATGCTCTGTGGCGCAGAAATCTATCGGGTGCGACGCCTGAACTGTAACAATCGTTACCTTCATCCCCCCTGTGGTGGTGTCCTCAAGCCGTTGTGAAGAAGACTTGTCCTTGAGGGCTGGAGTTAGCCGTTGGTCAAAAAATCAAGAACCTGTTGCGGATGTTCGGCGGCTTTAGTCACCTTGGGCCAATGTTTGATGACGATTCCCTGCTCATCGATGAGTACCGTCGAGCGGATGCAGCCAATACCGGATTTGCCGTACATCTTTTTTTCTCCCCAGGCCTGATATTCTTCCATCATGCTTATGTCCGGATCAGACAAGAGGGTAAAGGGGAGCTTGAACTGATTGATGAATTTGTCGTGAGAAGCAAGACTGTCCTTGCTGATGCCGAGCAGCTTGACATTCATCTGCAAGAGTTGTTCATGCATCGCAGCAAAAGCACAGGATTCTTTGGTGCACCCCGGGGTGTTGTCTCTGGGATAAAAGTAGATGATGAGTTTGCTGCCGGTGTAATCTGTGAGCCGGTGCTGTCCGCCGTCACTCCCTGCCAGGCAGAAATCAGGCGCAGCCTGTCCTTCCTTGATCGCCATGGTGATTATCCTTTCTCCTGCTCGTCTGTTTGGGTCAGCAGCCGGTTGAGTTTTTCCAGTTTGTTATTGATGGCTGCTTCAACCTGGTCGTTGCCGAACATCCAGCGCAATTGACCCAACATCAGGCTGGCATCAGCTAGCTCATCAATAACCGCTTGCCGGGAAATCTTGCCCCGTTTGAAATGTTTAAGGGCGGCAATCAGCTCGGCGCATTCTTCAATTGCCTGGTCATATTGGGCATCAACCCCCCAACGGGCAATGGTGGCCTGATAGATTTTTTCCATTGATCGAGCCTTGTCGGAAGACTGGTATCAAGCTATTAATTGGTTATTGAGCCACGTCAGATGGGTGCAGTTGTTGCGTTTTCTTCATGCAGGAGCAGGGTTGTCAGATAAAACCTTGCGGCTTGGATCAGATCGTGTCGGGACGCTCCTTATTTAAAAACATGGCCAGTTTTTCTTCTACCAGGGTCAGGTGTTCCATCATTTTCGCACGAGCCTGCTCCGGGTCGTGAGCTTCAATCGCTTCGAGGATTTCTCGGTGGTGATTGAGGAGTAACTCGACATATCCCTGTTTGCTGTAAAATTCACCCAAAGCGACCATGATTGTCGCTTGAAACAGGGTCTGAATGGTATTCAGTACATGAACCTGGATGGTGTTGTGGGTTGCCGCGGTGATGGTCAAGTGGAACTGAAAGTCAATTTCCGGATCCCATCCTCCGCTTTCGGCCTGTTCTTCCATCACCGTATAGATTTCGCGCAAACGGTCCAGTTCCGGTTTTTCAGCGCGTTTTGCTGCCAGGTAAGCTGACCAGGTTTCCAATCCCATGCGGACTTCAGTCAGGGCGTGGAGCATGCGTGGGTCACGGCGTTCGACCATACTGGTCAACGGATCAGTCAGGGTGACGTCGGTGAGGGAGCGGACATAGGTGCCTCCGCCCTGGCGCGACTCGAGAAAGCCCATCGCTTCGAGAACCATGATGGCTTCTCGCACTGACGGGCGACTGACTCCCAAAAAGGTTGCCAGCTCACGCTCGGACGGGATGCGCTGGCCTGGACCAAGATCCCCCCGCGAGATCAGTTCCTTGACCTGGTCGACAATTTCTTCAGACAATTTTTTGGGACGAATCGGTTTGAATACGGTGGTCATGGCTGTCTCCAGTTTGCTTGGTAAGACCTTTTAGCACAGCCACTAAGTAAACACAAGATGCGAGTTAGCCAGCGGTCAGTTGACGTCAGCCGTTGTTTACTGCCGACACTTCTGGCTGCGCTTATAACGCGTAAACCATTCTTGAAATTCCTTTTCTTCGTGTTCCATTTCAAAGGCATTAACTAATCCCCGGGCCAGAGATACGGCTACGGCACGGTTGCGTAGATTGAAGGAATCACCGTGCTTTTCGCTGTGAAACTGTTCCTGATCGAGGCCCAGCTTGTTGTAAAGTGAGTTGAGGCGACTTTGGATGCCACGGCGTGACAGGTAGCGGCGCTGCGCCATCAGGTTGTCAGTCAATCCCAGGGAAATGTCGAGCAGGGCCTCGTATTCAATATCGGACAAGGCTGTCAGGCTGTGACCAGCTCGCCCCTGAACTTTGCGGACTTCAGGAGCGATCCAGCACTGTTCATCGATCAGCACCGTGCGGATGGCTGAACTGATCTGTTCTTTGCTGGCTGATTTGAGGATATAGCCGTAAACGGTTTCCGGCGGAACGATTTTTACCAGGGAACGTACGTACATTTCATCTTTGAACTGGCTCCAGAAAACGATCCGTGCCTGGGGCTGTTTGCTCCACAGTTGCCGGGCAAACTCAACGCCATTCATTTCCGGCATCTGGATATCGCTGATGATCAAGGGGCAGTCGCGTTCGCTGCCAATTTCCAGGGCAATCATTCCTGTTGGGGCACGGGTAACATTCACCTGTTCCGGCCATTGGGAAAAAAGCTGTTCGAGAAACTCCAGATCTTTGGGGTTGTCTTCTGCAATAAGGATTTCCAGAGGGGTGGACATGGTTGACTCCGTCAGCTTGAAATAGCGGTAAGCAGGGTCAGTTCAAAACGGGTACCGGTTGAGAAGCGTGATGGTTTCCATTGGACCTGAGCTCCAATGGCCCGCGCCCGCTCACGGATGTTATTGAGTCCGCGCCCTTGCTCCCTGATCAGATTGCTCTTAAAACCACAGCCGTTGTCCTCAACGGAAAATACCAGGGTTGCCTCACGCACTTCCAGATTCACTTCGTAGCGGCTGGCCGCAGCATGTTTGTGAACGTTCTGGATCGCTTCAATAGCAATACGATAAATGGCCAGCTGTTTGATGCGATCAAGTTTTAAATCAACTACCCGTGGGTCGATATAGAGGTGGCAGGCCGGGCCGCCATCGGGTTGCCCGAGCTGGTCGATATGGGCTTCGATAGCAGCGCCCAGCCCAAGGATGTCGAGGGTTTGTGGGTGTAGATTGTTCATGATGTCGCGCAGGTTGGTGATCGCCTTATTAAGATCGTGCTCGAGGCCGATGATGCGGTCGTTGATATTGTCCTGATCCTGGCAGCCGGCCAGAGACTGCAGGCCGCGCAGAATGCCCGACAGATCCGATAGTGACTGGTCGTGGAGATCCATGGCGATACGGCGGCGTTCTTCTTCCGCCCCTTCAAGGAGTTTTTCTGTGCCGACAACCTGGATCAGCCGGGTAGCCATGCGATTAATCGAACGCGCGAGGACATCCATTTCATCGTGAATGCGCTCGGGTGCCGGGGGCAGATCGAGGCTGCCGTCGGCAATGCGTGCGGCACTGGTGGAGATGGTCTGGATACGGCTTAAGATTCGCCGGCTGAAATAGATGGAAATGGGCAACACCAGCAGGACAGCGACAATCAGTCCGACAATGGAAACCAGAACCGTGCGTTCAACCAGTTGGTTGATGTCTTGTTCATGAGCCTGACGCAAATGGTTGCGATGGTTCTGGGTCAGGTTGGAAAGACCGGAAAGTTCAGCACGCAGTTGGGCAAAGAGGGGTGCCGTGTCCTCCGGTTCGAGGCCGGCGGCGGGATTGAGGCTGCGCGCCAGATCGGCGAGATAGGCAATCTGCTCGGAGCCTTTTACCGTGCCAAAAGGCTCAATCCGGTCGATGGCAGAGAGTAGCCGTTCATAAAGATCAACGATCAAGGCCAGATCTTCAGGTGCCGCCATGCCACTGTGCTGAATCACACGCAATAAGACATGTAAGCGTCGCGCCGCCATGTCGGCTTCGGCCAGGGCGACAAAGGTTGTTTCAACGGCCCTGATGCTACGTCTTTTGCTGTTGAGATCCCAGTAGGTGTAGTGCATGAAACCCAGGAGCAGCAAGAGCAACAGCAGAATCATCCCTGGAGCGAGAAGTATTTGTTGTTTAACTGTTATGCGCATTCGCGGATGCTACCATGTTCGCTGGTGGTTGAGACTGTGCAGATACGCAGATACATTATACAAATATATTATTTTTTCAATCCGAGATGGCGAAATGCTGTGTCGGCAAGGTCGATCACCCCTTCAATGGTTTTTTTGTAGAGACGGCGGATAGGCACATCATTGACATGGAGTTGATTGTCGAACTTTTGCAGGAGAATTTTTTCGCCGGCGCCAAGGGTTGAAAGTGTTGCAGCAGCCTGTGGGTCGACGCCAATTAAAAAGCGGTAGTTGTGTTTTTCATGACGGGCGGAAATTAACAGCAGGGTGCGTTCAATTTCGCCACTGCGGAAATTGTGCCGCGATGTTTTCGCCAGCAGCCGAGCGATACAGCGTTGTTTTTCGCCGAGAATTGTCTCCAGGGTCACTGTTGCAGGTTTGAGCCGCCCAAGGAGGATCTCGTCCCTCGGCAGATTGGCTGATGGTTTGCGTTTGAGATAGCTTTGTTCGGTTTCCAGTAGCACCACAACATTATTGTTGATCGGCCCGCCAATGGAATGTGATAGGGCGGCCTGATATTGACCACTTGTCAAAAACCGATGGTTTTCAACAATTTGCACCATGCCTGTTGCCCCGAGGGGGTGGCCGCGTCCTTTCAGGCCACCGGTCAGATTGGTTGGAAAACGTCCCATCGGTCCGGTAATAGCATCGTCGAGCAGGCAGTCAAGGAGTTGCCGGCGGGGGACAATACCGAGATCGACGAGGTTGATGGGACCAAATCCATTGAATGGATCGTGCATATTGATATGGATGGATCCAGCCAGTTGATCAAGGCTATTGAGCTTCGCCTTGCCCAGGGCTTGGGCAAGGGCAATCCGGGTTGCTGGAAAGCTGGTGAAGATCAAACGGTCAGCAATGGTCGGTATGTCTGTTCCGGAGCCGATGCCGCTGATCCGGACGGTGCCCGGTGTCGCTGTTA
Organism: Pelovirga sp.; assembly: GCF_059864205.1. Lineage (NCBI taxonomy): Bacteria > Pseudomonadati > Thermodesulfobacteriota > Desulfuromonadia > Geobacterales > Geobacteraceae > Pelovirga > Pelovirga sp. Next base: position 62,748 of record NZ_JCBCBS010000074.1, on the reverse strand, counting down.
ACAGACAGGCAGCGACGCCATCCGACATAGGGCAGAAATCGTAATAATGCAGTGGATCATAATAGAGATAATTTTTGCCGTTATTGATGTCGGCAAAATAGGTTTCAACGGGGATTTCATAATTCAGGTGAGCGTTAGGATTTTTCGCGGCATAACGCTGGGCACGTTCGGTCAGGCGCGCAGAATAAGAGGTCCATGCGTCATCTGACAGGTTGAACTCGTCCATCAGGCTGCGCGCCACCAGGGCTCCACAAGCCGGCATGGTCAGACCGTATTCTGCTTCTTCACGATCAATAACGCCGGCGACAATGCGCGTTGCCGCAGCGGTTGTGGCATCAGTCATCTTCTGGATGCCGATGGCCAGGACCTGGTCGTGCTGGCCGGAAGCAACCTCAAGGTAAGCGGCCTCGAAGGCGCTGGCGCCGGAGGACGAGGCGGTATCAACCAGGATAGATTTGGCACCACTGATGCTGAGGCGGCCACTGATTTTTGCGGCCACATTGTCGATGCCGGAAAAAGCAAAGGGATTCTGGCTGCCGACAATAACACAGCCAATTTTCTGCTGGGCGACGCTATGGTTTTGCACCAGAGGCTTGAGCTGATCGACAAGCTCGAAGAAACTCATTGCCGGGCGATGATGGCCGTTATATTTGCCGACCGGGAGCATGAAAGAGTCTGCCAGATAGACTGGTCGTGGCTGGAAGGGCACTACATCACCTTGTGTTGAATAAACGATAAAAAAAACCCCGAAGACCTGGAGGGGGGGTAGGTCTTCGGGGCTGGAGTCTCCCGGAGGAGCTCCACTAATTTGAACACTACACGAAAACCTTATAAATGTAAAGTGAAAAATAGCTGGGAAATTAATAAAACAGTTCAGGATTGTCCATTGGTGCGGCTGTGCTGGCTTTTGGGTAAGGTCATGGTGAAACTGCTCCCTTTTTCGGGGGTTGAGGAGACCGCGATGGTGCCATGGTGGGCGTCAACGACCCACTTAACGATGGCCAGACCCAGTCCCGTGCCGCCGTCGTATTGATGGAACTTTTTTTCCACCCGGTAGAATCTTTCAAAGATATGCTCCAGGTGATGGTCCTTAATGCCGATACCGGTGTCACTGACACTAATGGTTACTGCAGATTCTGTAGTCGCAGCAGCGATGGTAATCTTCCCCCGGGTAGGGGTGTAACGAACGGCATTGGTCAGCAGATTCAGAAGAGCCTGTCTTAAGCGTGGTTCGTCAGCGTGGATAACGAAGTCACGGTCCGGGCAGTGCAGCTCGACCAGAATCTCTTTTTCTCTGGCGAGAATCTGCCCCTGGCGGTGCAGGTCGACAAGCAACTGGTGCAGGTTAATTTCTGCAGGCTGTAAGGGTATTTGTCCTAAATCGCTTTTCGACAAGGTCAGCAGATCGTCAACCAGAAAGCTCATACGTGTGATCTCTTCGAGATTTGACTCAAGCACTTGTCGAATGTTGGTGGTTTTACTTTTACTGCGCAGGGCAATTTCTGTTTCGCCACGCAAAATCGTCAAGGGAGTGCGCAGTTCATGGGCCACATGCGCGGCAAATTGCCGGGCTCGATGCAGAGCTGAAAACATCCGCTGGTTTGAACGATAACAGTTTTCAGCGAGTTGGCGTAGCTGGATTGAGCTGAGCTGGTCAGTGGGGAAGGGCTGTGGGGGATGGTCAGGGCTGGTGTCGTTAATGTGTTTGAGCAATCGTTGCAGATCAATGGACTGCTGGTTGCTTCGCGGGTGGAGAAAATAGAGAGCCGCCGTCGCCAGAATAAGAAGTGATCCAATGAGCAATGCCAGGCGCCAGCGCAGGAGTTGCGCCCTAAAGGGGGTCAGATCGGTACTGAGGAGCTGATAGGCGACAATCTTCTCTGCTTTTCTTGTCGGCCACAGCAGGGCGCGGCGGAATTCGCCCTGGCTGGCGGTGAAAAAAAAGGTTGCCTTGTCTGTTGGCAGTTGGCCAACCAGGGTGACCTGCGAATGGCTGTCTGATGTGGATAAGCAGATCAGGTTCCCGTTGGGTGAATAACGAGCAAAATGCCACTCGTCGGTCAGCTGTTGCAGTGGTGCCGTGACCCATTCACAGGGTTGTCCCGTCGACGTCTCTTCAGGTGGCCGGGTCTGCTCGAGATAATCGAGTATGCCGGCGGTCAGCTGCAGCTCAGCATCAAAGCGGTCAAGCATTCCCTGGTAGAGGGAAGACTGCCACAAAAAGCCGCCAATCCCCAGAATGACTGCCAGGCCCAACAGGGGGGCACAGAAAAGCTGTCTGCCGAAGGCTGAAAAGAAGGTCAAGCTATTCCGCCTCCTTGAGCATATAGCCGACGCCACGGACGGTATGAATCAGTTTTCGATCAAAGTCGCGATCGATTTTTTTGCGCAGGTAATTGACATAGACATCGATAATGTTGGTGAAGGTGTCAAAGGTGTAATCCCACACCTGTTCGGCAATCATTGTGCGTGTTAAGGCCTGATTCGGGTTGCGCATGAAATATTCGAGCAGGGCATATTCTTTGGAGGTAAGATCGATCTCCTTATCGCATCTCCAGACCTTGTGCGATACAGGGTCGACGCGCAGGTCGGCAAATGCCAGTTCGGCACCACGATCCCTGGCGTTTCGGCGAATCAGGGCCTTAGCCCGAGAAACCAGTTCGGCAAAGGCGAAGGGTTTGGTCAGATAGTCATCGCTGCCGCTGTCAAGGCCGTCAATGATATCATCGATGCTGTCTTTGGCGGTCAGGCAAAGGATAGGAGTGGTGATGTTTTTCTCGCGGAGGGCTTTAATGACACTGAGCCCATCCATTTTAGGGAGCATAACATCCATCAGAATTAAATCGTAGTTTCCATTGCTGGCCAGGGACATTCCTTCCTTGCCATCCCCTGCCAGATCGACAGAAAAATCTTCTTCTTCAAGCCCGCGCTTGATAAAACCGGCGACTTTTTTTTCATCTTCAACAACCAGGATGCGCATGGGACTGTCTCCTTTAACGTAGTACCAGCCGGGGATCTGTCTGTGATTGATTTTAATGTAAAAGAATAAATTGTTAAGCTGACCAGGATGTCTGATCAGCTTTTTAGGAGGATACAGCCACAAAAATCTTTTTTGAGTAGTGTACGCTCATGAGAAACTTTCGGAGACTTTAACAGAGTCAGATGCTCAGTGCAAGGCAAATAAAAGATTTCTTTAATTTTTACCGCGAGGGAATGTTGTCAGGGTGCCGCGGATACCATCCGCAGCTTGCTATTGTCGTACAAATCCGGTCAAGGAGAGATTCTTTGTTGATTTTCATGCATAGATTCTGTTAATTAGTGGGAATGAAAGAAAATTACGTATCCATCGATGTCGGGGTGAAAGGCGCATTCGTTGAACTGGCGAGCGCCGTGCTGATGGAGCAGGGGAGCTGTGGCATTGTTATTGAGGATCTGGAATTAGACACTTTTGATGTGCCCGACAATCCCCTGGAGGCTGACAAAGACTACACCCTTGTCGCCTATTTTGCCACCGAAACCCCTGTTGCAAGGTTACTTGACCAGTTAACATCGGCTTTTGCCGAGTTGCCGGTGTTTGCCGCCGCAACGATCAGCCTGACGGTCAGTGAATCCTTGCCCAAGGTTGATTGGGCGCAGAGCTGGAAACAGAACTTTACCAGCTTTCAGATTGGCAATCGCCTGATTGTCCACCCAAGTTGGGAAAATCCGCCTGTCGCAGAAAACCAGGTCGCTATTGAAATCGATCCGGGTATGGCCTTTGGTACCGGCACCCATGCTACCACCCGACTCTGTCTGGAAGCCATTGCCGCGCAACTGGATAAAGGTCAGCGTCCGCTGCGCTTGCTCGATGTTGGTACCGGTTCCGGCATATTGGCCATCGGTGCAGCGGCACTGGGCTGTGATCAGGTGGTTGCAAATGACATAGATCCGATCGCTTGTGGCGTGGCGCGGGAAAATGTCGCTAGAAACAACCGGGAAAACCAGGTCACCGTTACGGATGAACCCCTGGAGAATATCGATGGCACCTATGATCTGGTAGTTGCCAATATCCTTGCCGAGGAAAATATCCGCCTCAAGGCGGCGCTGCTGCAGCGTCTGCGGCCTGGCGGATGGCTGATTTTATCTGGAATTCTCAAGGAAAAAGAATTCCTCGTGACGGCAGCTTTTGCCGGCGCGGAACTTCGGGCATTGCCACCATGCAGCCGTGATGGCTGGGTTTGCCTGGTGTATCAACGGCAACAAATGGCATGAGAAGTTTTTTTGTTGCGGATGTAGATTTTCGGTTTAATGATCGTATCCCGTTGCCGCAGGAACTGCATCATCATCTGGTGCGGGTGTTACGTCTCGCGCCTGGCGCTGAATTTCGGCTTTTTGATGGCCGCGGACAGGTTGCTGATGCGGTGTTGCAGGATGATGGTCGCGCCTGGCTGCGTTTGTTGCACGACAGTTTGCCGGCGCCCTGCCGGATCCGTTTGATTCAAGGAATTCCCAAGGGCGACAAAACCGAACTGATCCTGCAGAAAGGAACGGAGCTGGGGGTCAGCCAGTTTGATCTGGTTACCACTGAACGCAGTGTCGTGCGTTTCAAGCGCGAATCGCGCCAACGGTTGCGCTGGGAAAAGATTATCCAGGAAGCGGCACGTCAGAGTGGCCAGTATCATCTGCCCCAATTGCAGTGCAGTGATTCCCTCGAAGCCACTCTGGCAGCGGATGAGGCGGATCTGAAACTGCTGCTGTGGGAGCAGAGTGAGGCTCCGTTGGCTGATCTGTTGGGCGATAAGAAACACCAGCGGATTTCGGTGATAGTAGGTCCCGAAGGGGGAATCTCTGAGACAGAGGCTGCTGTCGCCGTATCGAGCGGTTTTCAACCCGTCAGTCTGGGACCGAGAATTTTGCGGACGGAAACCGCCGGTCTTGCGATAATCGCTGTTTTACAATATCTTTATGGAGATTTATCCGGTAGTTCAGGCTCAATAAAGCGAACCTATTCATCTGGAAAGGACATGTCATGAAGTGCCCCAAGTGTGGTTACAACAGCTTCGACTATCTCGACAGCTGCAAAAAATGCGGCAAGGATCTGGTAGAGTTTAAACAGCGCTTTGGAATCAAAAGTGTTCTGTTCCCGGGTGTTACCACGGCTACGGCTGCGAGTTTGGCTGAAGATGAAGGCCTGCTTGCAGTTGAGACTTCCGAACGTGCAGCGGCCACCGCGCTCGGTGCTGCGGATGTCTCTGCGGCTGCCAAAGCTCCGGCAGCAGCTGATGACAGTTCCTCTGGTGACGACTTTGGTTTCGATTTTATGGGCGAAAGCAGTGACGAGGAAGATCTCTCCTTCGATGAACTGTTTGAAGAGGCTCCACAAGAAGAGGATATGGAAGAGACACTCGAAGCCCCTAAGGGTGCCGCTGATGCCGAACCTGCAACAGCAGGGGGCGGTGACTTTGCTTTCGATGTGCCTGAAGCTGATGACGAACTTGAGGACGATTTCGGTTTTGATGTCGAGGGTGTCGCAACGGAAGAAGCAGAACCAGGCAAGACCAAGGGCTCAGAGGAGGGCCCCTCCGACCCTTTTGACTTACCGGAGTCTTCAGCTGTCGTGGAGGCTCCGGTACCATCGATTCCAGCTAGCAACGTAACGACTGGAGCTGCCGCAATGGCGGAATCCGCGGTTGTGACAGGGCAACGACCGGATGATCAGTCAGCTGTGGAAGATAGGACTCCCTTCGCGGCAGGGGAAGAAGAGGATCTGTTTCACGATTCTGTTGTCGAACACAACCAGGGTTTTGTCCTCCCCGATGAAACAGCGGCTGAATTTCTCAGTCTGGAAGAGGGTGCGCCAGAGCTGCTGCCGGCCTCTCTGCGTGGACGTTTTGCCTCCTTTGTTTATGATGCTGCCGTTCTGCTCGTGGTCGGGGTTGGTTTTGTGGTTGCAGCCGAGGTTTCCATGTCCGGGCAGGCAGGGCCACTGCCGACACTGGACAGGCTGATTGATTTGTCGGTTCCCTACTTTCTGGTGCTCTTTTCCCTCACTTTCGGGTATTTCACCCTCTTCCATTTCCTCGCCGGGCAGACCCCCGGCAAAATGCTGACCGGTCTGCGCGTAGAAACCGATGGCGGTGAACCGCTGGCTTTTTCCCAGGCTTTTATGCGCAGCGTCGGTGGCTTGCTGCAGCTGCTCCCCCTTGGTGTGGGTTATCTGCAGTTGTTGTTCAGCGGCGATGGTCGTGGCTGGAATGACCGCCTCGCTGGTACCCGGATTGTCATGGTCGCGTCAAAAAAATAAGTTACCCCATTCTCAAAGCAATAAAAGATTCCAGATCGGGACATTTGATAAACTCATTGTGCTCCAGCTCCCAGGCGATGGTGGAGTGTGGCAGCGGACCGTAGTCGTGGCCGGGATACACCCTGGTCGCCGGCGGCAGTTTTTTCAGGCGCTGCAAGCTGGTGTAGAGCTGGCGCACGTCACTGCCGGGCAGGTCGGCGCGGCCGCAACGGCTGACAAACAGGGTGTCACCGGAGATAATCGCATCTGTTGTGACGAACACCACGGAACCGGGGGCGTGTCCCGGAGTGTCCATGACGGTGACGGATGAATTGCCGATAGGTAGTTGCATTCCCTCTGCCAGCTGGATATCGGCATCGGGAATAGCGTCCGGGTGGGCGGCAAGCTTGATGTCCCCGGCGGCCAGAATGTCGCCATTGCCCTTGATGTGATCCTGATGGCCGTGGGTATTAAGCAAAAGGTGTACGGTGACCTCGCGCCGGGCGGCCTCAGCCAGAACAAGCTGAGGTCGCATCGACGGATCGACTACAGCTCCCTCGCGGGTTTGAGGGCAGTAGATCAGATAGGAGAAGTTCTCCATAGCGCTTGTTTTAAGTTGGACGATTTCGAGGGCTACCATGGGTAGGTTACCGGTTCCTGTTTGCCGATATGGCGGATTTCCATAGCGACAACTTTAAAGCGGTCACCAGTTTTGTGTACTACCCACTCATCTCCTTCTTCAGGCGGTTGGGGAAACTCACGGGAACCTAAATAAACGTCTTCATTGCCGATCATCCCCCACCAGTCGAGGGAGCCGGTCTGCCAGATCTTGGTCTTGAGAAAAAAGGCCATTGTTTCTCCTGTGTTTGGCTGTAAGTGGTTGAGCGGTGTAAACTTAAACCTTATACTAGCAGAGAGGGTTGGGCAGCGACAACCATGGAAAATGGAGCGATGAGTCAATGAAATTCACCAAAATGCATGGCGCCGGTAACGACTACGTTTATATCAACTGTTTTGAGGAGCAGATTGACGATCCGGTGAGCTTGTCTCAAGAAATCAGTCATCGCAACTTCGGCGTTGGTTCTGACGGGTTGATCCTGATTTTGCCCTCAGGCCAGGCCGATTTGCGGATGCGCATGTTCAATGCCGACGGGAGTGAGGCAGAGATGTGCGGCAATGGCATTCGCTGCGTTGCCAAATATGCCTACGATCATGGCCTCACCCGAAAAACCGACATCAGCGTTGAAACCGGGAGCGGCGTTCTGGCGCTTCATCTGTTTGTCAATCATGACGGTCGGGTTGATCAGGTGCGTGTCGCCATGGGTCGACCCCGTTTGACCAGAGCTGAGATACCAATGATCGGCCCGGCCGGCGAACAGGTGCTGAATGTTCCTGTTGATATCGCCGGTCGGCGTCTCGAACTGACCTGCGTTTCCATGGGTAATCCCCATGCGGTGATCTATGTCGACGATGTGGAGCAGTTTCCGGTTCACCAGATTGGTCCGCTGATTGAGCATCATGCCTGGTTTCCCAGGCGCACCAACGTCGAATTTGTCCAGATTCTTTCTCCTGGTGAGGTAATTCAGCGCACCTGGGAGCGTGGTGCCGGTGAAACCCTGGCCTGCGGTACCGGCGCGGCCGCGGTGACGGTTGCCGGAGTGGTGACCGGGCGGTCCGAGGGCAGAATTACCAACCACCTGCGGGGTGGAGATCTGTACCTGGAGTGGCTTGATGACGGTGAGGTGTTGATGACCGGTCCGGCGGTCGAAGTATTCAGCGGGATTTATGCCCCAGGCTAAAAAAGGTTACAGGATGAAAGCGGTACTTTTTGATCTGGATAACACACTTTATGCGCCGGGCTGTGATCTGTTTTCCTTGATTGATGTACGCATCAACCGCTATATGGAAGAGGTAGCCGGTATTGCCCTGGCCGACGTCGATGGATTGCGGCGTCGCTACTGGCACGACTATGGGGCCACCCTGCTGGGGCTGATTCGTCATCATGAGGTCGATCCGGAGGATTATCTCGACTACGTTCATGATGTCGATGTTGCTAGTCGTCTGGTGCCTGATCCTGCCCTGCGCGCTGTTCTCAAGGATTCCGGCATCCCCAGCTATGTCTTTACCAACGGTTCGCGTGGTCACGCTGATCGGGTGCTGGGTGCTCTTGGTATCGCTGACCTGTTTGTTGATGTCTTTGATATCCGGATTGCGGGATACCAGCCCAAACCCAACCCTGACCCCTATCAGCAGGTGCTGGGGCGGCTTGCTCTGCAGGGAGAAGACTGTGTGATGGTTGAAGATCAGTTGCAGAATCTGCAAACGGCAAAAACATTCGGTATGACCACCGTCCTGGTTGCTCCTGAAGATCAGGCTGGAAGGGATGTTTCGTGGGTTGACAGTCATCTTCAGGCAGTGGGTGACATCGCGCCTTTACTCAGTCGTTGGTGTGCCGGTTTCGTTGATGGCTGAGCCTGCCACCTCGCAATTATTGCTCGGCACCCATGTGTCGATTGCCGGGGGAATGGAACAGGCTTTTTCCCGGGCCGGCGTCATCGGCGCTACCGCCATTCAGGTGTTTACCCGTAATGCCAGTCGCTGGCAGGTTCCACCCCTGAGCGAAGAAACCGTTGCGGCGTTTCGTGCGGCACGAAAAACAAGTACAGTACGCTACGTTGCTGCCCACAGCAGTTATCTGCTCAATCTCGCCAGTCCCGATCCGGATCAACGGCAACGCTCGATTCTCACCTGCCTGGACGAACTTGATCGCTGTCGGCGGCTCGGGATCGAGTCACTGGTTATTCATCCCGGCTCGCACAAGGGGGAAGGGGTTACTGCCGGGTTGACAACCTTGTGTCGAAGTTTTGAGCAGATTTGCCGGCAAGTCGGTGATGAGGTAACCATCCTGTTGGAAAATACCGCCGGCCAGGGCCATTCCCTCGGGGCGTCGCTTGATGAGTTGGCCTGGGCGCTTGAACTCCTCGATCCCGGACGTTTTGGTGTCTGTCTGGATACCTGTCACGCCTTTGCTGCCGGCTACGATATCAGTACCTCTCAGGGCTACGAACAACTGATGGAGCTGATTGACCGGTTGATCGGTATTGATCTTGTGCAGCTCTTTCACTTGAACGACAGTAAAAAACCCCTGGGTTCCAGGGTAGATCGTCACGAACATGTCGGGCAGGGGTTGATCGGCGTTGAGGGCTTTCGGTGTCTGATGCAGGATCAGCGCTTTGCCGATTGTCCCAAAATTATCGAAACGCCGCCGGGCGAAAGCAACTGTTACGATCTGGAAAATCTGGCCCTGTTACGACATCTGGCGCAACCATAGAGCTGAATCTTTAAAAGAGGACAAATTATGCGCGCGGTTGTTCAACGCGTCACCCAGGCGGGAGTGACGGTAGCAGAAAAAAAAGTTGCAACGATCGGAACTGGATTGCTGGTGCTGATCGGGATAGAGCAGGGGGATGACCACAAGGACGCCGCTTATCTCGCCGACAAGATCGCCGGTCTACGGATTTTCGAAGATGCGGCGGGTAAGATGAATCTATCTGTCGCCGCTATTCAGGGAGAGGTGCTGGTGGTGTCGCAGTTTACCCTTCTTGCTGATTGTCGCAAAGGACGGCGCCCCGGTTTCTCACATGCGGCGCCGCCGGAATTGGCCGAGCCCTTGTGTGATCATGTTGTTGCGTTGTTAAAAGGTTCGGGGGTCAAGGTGCAGAACGGGGTGTTTCGTGCTGACATGGCAGTGGATCTGGTGAATGATGGGCCGGTGACCATGCTTATTGACAGCAGAAAACTGTTATGAGCAGGAGTTTACAAATGAGAATACTGATTCTGATGATTGTTTTTGTCTCTCTTCCACTGGTGGCGGCAGCAACGCTGTATAGCTGTCGCGATAGTGAGGGGCGATTGCATGTGACTGATAATTTACAAGCGCTGCCGGATGAATGCCGGGCTGATGTACATGAAGTAGAGGCCAGTGATCCGGATAACCTTCATTTTGTTCCGGAGCGTACTCCTGCACCTGCAGTCGATCACCGTTCAGAATATCAGCGCCAGCTGCTTGAGCAACAGCGGCAGCAACAGGAGCAGCAGCAGCGCGAGGAGCAACTGATCAGGGAGGCGCAAGGGCTGGCTGACAGGTTTGATCGGGCGCAGCAGGAACGCCGCAATGCCATCAGGCGCTGGAGTGCCGAATCACGCCGGACGATTGAGTTTGCAGTGGATGAAATGGCTGCTGCCCGCAGCGGTAAGCAACGGATGCTGGCCGATCTTGAGCGGCAGCGAGTGTCGATCAGAACCTCAGAACAGGTACGGACGATTCTCGAGCAGATTCCCGAGCCCTGATTGTTCTAATAAAAGACACGCTATGAAGCCCTTCGATTGGCAACTGGCCAGGCACGAATATGCTGATAAAAAACCTAATCAAAGAGACAAAAGTGAACTTGTTGATGATCGATGTTAGTTGCCGTAGCTGAATTGCGCCATCGCACCCTCTCTCCTGCAGCACACGCGGTTAAACAATTGATTGTTGAGACCCTTGCAGCAGAACAGATAGCAACCGGTGATGGCTGAAGCGTGTGACAGGGTTTTACGTAAAACTTTTAAACTATGATATGCTTAGCTTTTAAGGTTCTCGTCCGTTAACTGGTCAACCTCAATTCTAATAAAAAGGAGAGATATCGATGAAACCGCGGATTCTTCAATATGTTGCTAAACCCATGTGCCTGCTGCTTGCTTTTTGCTTTCTTACCGTTGATGTCGGCATTCGTACCGCACAAGCCGGAATGATCAGCACCGATACAGTTCTGACAGCACAGACAAATGACGCTGCGCGGGAGCAGGTGATGGATTTTCTTGCCCGCGAGGAAGTGAAGCAGGCAATGGCCAATCAAGGTGTTGCGGTCGATGAGGTAGCTGCCCGCGTGGCGACCCTCAGCGATGCGGAAATTGCTTTGCTTGCCAATGAGATTGAGCACTTGCCGGCGGGGGCATCTTTTGGAGCGGTTATTGGTGCGGTGGTTTTCGTTTTTATCGTGCTGCTGATTACTGATGTCTTAGGATTTACCAAGGTATTTCCCTTTACCAAACCGATCCGTTAAATGCCGTCAGCTACAAATGGTGGCGCAGGTTGGCCTTGGCTTGCCTGCGCTCTTTTTTTTATTATTATCCTTTTTACCAGTGGCTGTAGCACCTATCAGTATCGGGATGTCTTGCGCCATGAGCAGGAGCGCCGGCAACTTGCCGGAGTTCCTTTCTTTGCGCAGGAAGAATATCAGTGTGGGCCGGCCGCGTTGGCCATGCTGTTAGCCTGGAACGGCGCCGAGGTGGAGTTGTCACAACTGGTGGAGCAGGTTTATTCACCGTCGATAAAGGGGAGTCTGCAGCCCTCTATCATTAGCGCAGCCCGCCGCCAGGGTTATGTGGCGTATCAGCTTAGCGGTTGGTCATCCCTGGTGGCTGAGCTTAACGGCGGGCAACCGGTGATGATACTCCAGAACCTCGGTTTATCCTGGTATCCCCAGTGGCACTATGCCGTCGTGATTGGTTATGATCAGGGTGCTGGAACGGTACTGCTCCACTCCGGGATCTATCCCGAATTGCGGATGTCTATGGGGGTGTTTGAACGCACCTGGCGCCGGGGCGATTATTGGGGGCTGGTGGTTGTTCCTCCGGATGTACTGCCGGCCAGCGCTACCGAAACCGCTTTTCTGAATGCCGTGGTCGGACTGGAGCGGGCGCAGCACTATGCGGCAGCCAAGACGGCCTATCTTACTGCGGTTAATGCTTGGCCCAGCAGTTTTGTCGGCTGGATGGGAGTGGGCAACAGTAGTTACCAAGCTGGAGATATGGACACCGCCATCAGCGCTTTTCGCCAGGCGGCGGCGGTGCAACCGGACAACGGCATTCCGCTGAATAACCTGGCTTTGGTTCTGGCAGAAGCAGGTCAGCGCGCGCAGGCGCTGGAAGTGATTGACGAAGCCATCTTCCGCGGGGGAGAATTTCAGGATGCGTACCAGCAGACCCGCCGGAAAATCCTTGCCGGCGAAGGACAGTCCAACTAAATTGCGGGCCCGCCAAGCCAGCTGAACCAAGCGTCATTTAAGCAGTTTAGCGATAATTTCGCGGTACTTGGTTTCGATGACGTGACGCTTTTTTTTCAGGGTGTTGGTCAACTCTTCGCCGGCGGTAAATTCCTTATCAAGAAAATGAATGTTCTGCAGCTTTTCAAAGGGCTTGAACCCCTTTTTGGTATTCAGTAGTTTATTGATTTCTGCCTTCACCCGATCGAGGACCTTTTGGTCAGCAAGCAACTGGTCCTTGGTTTCTGCCAGTTGCTCAGCCTTGTCGGCGATAAACTCGCGTAACAGATCCAGATCGGGGACGATCAATGCCCCCAGCCCTTTTTTATCCTGGCCGACCAGAACTGCGTCAGTAACAAAGGGGAGTTGGGTAATGGTCGATTCAATCCGGCTGGGATCAATATTCTCACCGCTGGCCAGGACAATGATCTCCTTCGAGCGGCCGGTGATCACCAACTCACCGCTCAAGGTCAGTTTGCCCAGATCACCGGTACGAAAAAAACCGTCAGCGGTAAAAGCCGCAGCGTTTTCCTCATCATTTTCGTAGTAACCGGGGAACACCTGCTCTCCGCGCACCTGAATCTCCCCCTCTTCGCCGGCAGCCAGTATTTGGCCATCATCTGCGACAATGCGCAGCTCCGTTCCTTTGGTCGGTGGACCCAGGGTGCCGAAAATCTCGCAATTCAGGGCGCGCCCGGCAATGGCCGGCGCGCATTCGGTCATACCGTAGGCGTTGACGATACGGATGCCGATGGCATCGATCCACTCATCCAGATAGGCAGGCAAACTGCCGCCGCCACTGATCGCCATGCGTAAGCGTCCACCAAAGCGCATCTGAACTGCCGCGAGGTTTTTTTGGGCAAAACAATAAGGCAAAAACAGGGTGAGCAAGATACCAAAGGAAACCAGTTTTTGCCCGGCAGCAACCAGAGGATTGGGCTGGTGGAAGCGTGGTAGCTGGTTTTTCAGGCGGCGCCGGTGAAAACGGTAAGTGGCAGAGATAGCTACAAGCTTTTTGAAAATGCGCGCCTTGCGCGGATTCTGCTTTTCGAGGGTCTGATTGATCTTGCTGTACATCGATTCCCACAGGCGCGGCACCGTTGCTACCAGGGTCGGCTGGTAGGTTTCCAGATCGGCGGCAAAGGTTTTAACCGACGAGTAAACGGTGCAGCACCCTTGTGACAGGGCCAGATATTCGCACGCCCGCTCAAAAATATGCCAGCTGGGCAGAATCGAGACAAAGCTGTCAGTTTCTTTCAGGGCGATGATTTCCGGCAGGGTGAGAACATTGTACATAATGTTGCGGTGGGTCAGGATGACCCCCTTGGGGTTGCCGGTGGTTCCCGAGGTGTAGATCAGGGTAAAGGTGTCATCAAGGTCCAGGGCGTAGCGCCGGGCGATAAATTCCTCGCGTTCGCTCGGGGAGATCGTGCGGTCGTCAAGAATGTCGTTGTAGCTGTAGACAGTATCAAACCAGCGGTGGGTTTTCCCCCCTTCGATGACGAAAATCGACCGTAGTTTCTTCGTCTTTTTGAGCATCGGGCTGTGGGCTTTGAGCAGCGCTTCTGTTTCTATTACCAGAAACTCGCAGTCGGCGTTTCCAAGAATATATTCGAGCTCCCGGGTGGGGGTGTCGCTGCCGCGCGGCACGCTGATCGCTCCTAGAGAGATCAGGGCAAAGTCGGTGACTATCCAGCCGTAGCGGTTGTCCGATAACAGCATGACCTTGCTCCCCTTGCCAACCTTGTGGGAGGCAAAGGCTTTGGCAAGAATCAACGCATCATCAAAGAGCTTGGCATAACTGACGTGAAATTCGCTGCCGGCGGCGCGGTAGGTAAAAGCGTTGTGGCCAGCGTAGTTCTCACAGCTGGCAAGTAAGGTGTCAAACAGGGTTCCCTGTGGCGCGACCGCGGTAACCATAGACGTTATTGACCGCAGCACTTTTTGAATTTTTTACTACTGCCACAGCTGCACGGGTCGTTACGCCCGACCTTGGAAACCGTCACCGGTGGGGATTTGATCATTTCCCCTTCGGTAAACAGCCAATGGTCGTCGACTTTGACAAAGTGCCCACGTTCATGATGATTACGGATCACTCCTTTGTCGCGAAAACGCGCGATGAATTCGACCTCGCCGCGCTCATCGTCAGCGCCTCCTGTGCTTGTTGCGACGACTTCGAGACCCAGCCACTGGGATTTTTCGGCCCAGCTTTTGGTGCCTTTGTGGTCGTAATTGCTGCGATGGTCCGGGTGGGTGCTGTTGTAAAGAAAATCAACCGCCACCTTGTCGTGGGCACTGTAACGGGCACGCATCAATTCTTCAGCTGTTGCCGCGATTCTGTTCCCCTTGATTACCGGCTCACAGCAGTCGGCATAATCCCTGTTTGTGCCGCACGGACAACGTCTCATGGGTGTCTCCTTGTTTCACTATGTTGCTGACAAAGAATGCCATCAGCGAACGTCTTTGTCGGGGATCCAGAATGTTCAAGCATTGCTGGACCGGATTCCCGATGAATATCATTTCGGGAATGACGAATCGACAATTTCTGCAGAAGGCTCAACAAAATTACTGATTCGCTGTTGTTTGCTCCGCTGCCATGCGTGCCCGCCGGGCTTTACGGCGTTCACGGATCATCCGCGTGTCTTCGTAAAGATCGGTATAGGCCGCCTGCAGGGCTTCTTCAAGGTTCGCCAGGTCGCCATTGTTTTCTGCCAAGAAGTCTTCTGCGCCGGATTGGTCGGCAAAGGCCCATTTGGCACGGCGACTCATGACCCCGGGGCGGTCACCACCAATCACCCAGATAGCAGTTTCAGCGTCAATCAGTTCATCGGTGAAATAGTCACCGACCAGCATCTGTACCGGTGCCTTGTCGAGATTGTTAACCATGTCTACTGCCGCACAGCGGACACTGCAGGTGCCAACTTCACTGCCGTCATCATAAATAAGCAGCATGCGGCTGAAGGAGAATTTGCTACGATCCATTCCGCAATAGGGGCAAGACGGGTGGTTGACAATGTCGCTCTGAGAGCTGATAACAAGGGTGGCCACAAGTAGCAGGGGAAAAAACAGCAGAATGGTTTTTTTCACGATAATCTCCTCTTAAGCTGGGGCGTCATTGACATAGCATAGGCACAAAAACCTGATCGCATCCTTTTACCAGTAAAAGGCTTTAACGACAAGAGCCCGGCGAATTATTGCCCCAAGCCGGCTGATGCTGCAGCAGCGAAGGATGACAGCAGATGGACCCCCTTTATTCCCTGGCATTGATGACCGGATTATTCGGTTCCGCCCACTGCATTGGCATGTGTGGCGGTATTGTTACCGCATTGTCGCTGACGGCTGATGGGCGCAACAGCGGCCCCTTGTTCCATCTGCTTTATAATGTCGGCAGAACCATCACCTACGGACTGATCGGCCTGGTGGTTGGCTGGCTTGGTGCGGCGCTGGCGCTGAGCAGCTCTTATCAGCAGGTGACCCTTGGTCTGTTGATTTTCAGTGATCTTCTTGTCATTCTTATTGGCCTTGGCAGCGCCGGGTTGTTCAAACGGATCAATCTCATGGCTCTTGAGTTTGCCGGCCCCGTTCAGTATCTCGCCCGTGCGGTCAAAGGGTTGCGTCGATTTCCGCCGGCGCTGTCAGCTTTGCCTCTGGGGTTGCTGTTCGGGTTTTTGCCCTGTGGCCTGTTATATGCCATGGCAATCACCGCCGCCGGTAGTGCTGATCCGCTACGCGGCGCCGTGACGATGATCGCTTTCGGGGTTGGCACCATTCCGTCTCTGTTTCTGGTCGGCGGCGCAGCCCAGTGGTTCAGCCGCAAACGCAACTGGATGCTTAAAGCTGCCGGCTTGCTGGTGGCCCTGATGGGCTGTTACAATCTGTTCCGGCATCTGACCATGGGTATCGTTTGTCACTAGCGCTAGCGGGCGTTTTTTAAAAACGATCTGGAGAAGTCGATGGAAGAATCAGTCAATAAAATCATTGTTCAGTTCTTGAATACACTTCATCTCAGTGGAAATTATGCCTGGATCATCCAGGCTTTTATCATTGTCCTGCTGACATCCTTTGTCAGTTATGGGGTCAAAAGGGTTTTTGACCGTCTCGAAAAAACGGCGCTGACCACCAAAACCTTCTGGGATGATTTGCTCATCAGTTCAGCCCGCAAGCCGGTGCGGATTTTTATCTGGCTCAATGGCCTGTTATGGGCGACTGAAGTTGTTCGTCAGGTTTCGAATGAGCCGATTTTTAATTTTATCGATCCGATCCGTGAAGTTTCCTTTATTGTGATCTTTGCCTGGTTTATGACCGGCTTGATCAATAAGGGTGAAGCGACAATTCAAAGCCCAAAACGCGTGGAAAAGCCCCTTGATGCAACAACCGCATCGGCTCTGGGCAAATTATTACGATTATCGGTGCTGATAACAACTGCACTGGTTGTCCTGCAGACATTGGGCTTCAGTATCTCAGGTGTTTTAGCCTTTGGCGGTATTGGTGGTATCGCTGTCGGTTTTGCCGCCAAGGATCTACTCGCCAATTTTTTCGGTGGCTTGATGATCTATCTGGATCAACCATTCAGGGTCGGCGATTGGGTGCGTTCTCCTGATAAGGAGATTGAGGGGACAGTTGAAAACATCGGCTGGCGTTTGACTTGTATCCGTACCTTTGACAAACGCCCTTTATATGTTCCCAATGCAACGTTCGCTACAATTTCTGTGGAAAATCCGTCGCGGATGACTAACCGGCGTATTTTTGAAAACATCGGGGTACGTTATGCCGATGGCAACAAAGTCGCCACGATCGTCAAACAGGTCAAAGAGATGCTGTGCGCGCATCCGGACATCGCCGCCGATCTGACAATGATTGTCAATGTTAATCGCTTTGCCGCTTCTTCCATCGATTTTATGGTTTACACTTTTACCAAAACCACCAACTGGGTGGAATTCCATGGTATCAAGGAGGATGTGATGCTTAAGATTATGGGAATCATTGAAAATAACGGTGCCGAAATCGCCTTCCCGACCCAGACGATTCACCTCGAATCACCGGAACCCGATCCACAGGAGCATTAACTCCAGGCTGTCGGGTCATCCTCATACTTAAATGCGTAAGGAGATAGGACTATATGGCAAAAGCAAGCGCGCGGCACATTCTGGTGCCGTCAGAGGCAGATTGTAATACCTTGAAAAAAATGATTGAAGCCGGTGAGGATTTTGCCGCTGTGGCGAAGCAACATTCAAAATGCCCCTCCGGTAAACAGGGTGGCGCACTGGGAGAATTTTTTCCCGGACAGATGGTCAGGGAGTTTGACGAGGTGGTTTTTTCCGGCGACATCGGCAAGGTTCTGGGCCCGGTCAAAACCCAATTTGGTTATCATCTGATTGAAATTACCAGCCGTACGGGGTGAAACCGGTCAGAATCATACCAAGTTCAACGTCCTTCCAGCGCATGGAGGAGGTCAAGCATTATCCGGTTTGCTGGAACAGGGATACCGTATTTCTCACCGAGCCTGACCACCTTGCCGGCAAACATGTCGACCTCGGTACGGCGCCCTGCTTCCACATCCTGAAGCATGGAGGTTTTGCCCACCGGTGACAAGGCATTGAGTACCGGCGGCCAGACCTCAAGATCCTGCTCGGTGAGATTGATTCCTTCCGCTTGTGCCAGGGTAATAACTTCCCGCATCAGGGTATCTACCACGGCGCGGGCACTGGCGGATTGCTGAAAAACCCCGTAAGGGGCCCGCAATATGGCCGAGGCCTGGTTGATGCCGACATTGACCATGAATTTCCACCACAACATCCGTAGCATGTCCGTTGGCGTTTCCCAGGACAGGTCGGCTTGGTCGAGGGCTTGCTGGACTGCGCTGACCAGGAGATCTTCCCCTTCATTCCAGGCTCTGCCGAAGATTAACCGGCCGACATTGGTAACGGTCACCTGACCTTTGTCACGGACCGCGTCAATGCCGACGGCAACACAGTAAAGCACCTGGCCGAAACCGCATCCGGCGGCGATCTGTTCTTCGCTGTCAAGCCCGTTCATCACCGCAAGAACGGCTGTTTCCGGGGCGACCTGAGAGCGAATCAGCGGCATGGCATCGGCTAGCTGATAATCCTTGAGGGCGACGATGACCAGATCAGCAGGGCCCCGGCATTGGGACGGGGTGATAACGTCCACGCGGAAGTGTTGGCCGTTGACCCGCAAGCCCTCCTCGCGTAAGGCTTTCCCTCTGGCTCCTTCGGCAGTCACCGCAACGGAAAATGTGCCTGCACTGATAAAGCGACTGGCATAAAAAGCACCAAGGGCACCGGCCCCGACAATAACGACTTTTTCAATGGAGCGCATATAAGTCTTCCTGAAAAACGGGAAATTTGCTGAGTTCAGCAGGGTTCAGGACGCTTTTTTACGCCGGAACAGTCCGGTTTTTAAACTCGAAACCCGATCAAGAAAGAGCAGGCCGTTCAGATGATCGATTTCGTGTTGGATGGCAATTGCCTCAAACCCTTCGGCGCGAATAACGCAGCGGGTGTTTTTTTCATCCTGATACTGGACAACAATTGCTTCAGCCCGGGTGACGTTGCCGGTATAGTCTGGAACTGACATACAGCCTTCACGGGCTTCGCACGACCCTTCGCGCTCAATGATTTCCGGGTTGACCATCTGCATCAAGCCATGATTTTCCTGTTTTTTTCCCAGTTTGCTGTTTGATACATCCACCACAACAGCCCGGCGCAGATCGCCGATCTGTGGTGCCGCAATGCCAACCGAATGGCCGGCCGCGACCATAGTGTCAACCAGATCCTGGAGCAGACTGTGTATAGAGTCATCAAATTTCTCTACAGGCGCTGAAACTTCTTTGAGCAGTGGGTCCGGATACACCAGAACGGTTTTTACAGCCATCAGTTACAACTCCACTGCTATCAATGAGCGTACAGAAATATCCACCTGCAATTCCTTCTTTAACTCTGTCATCCAGTTTTCCACTGTTTCGATTTCAATCAGTGGTGGCAGTACTGCTTCAATCATCATGATGTAGACTGGTCTTTCCGCCGTACCGATCAGCTTGGTGTTGAGGTCGGTAATATTGATTTGGCGCTCACCCAGAACCCTGGCGACCTGATAGACGATTCCCGGTTTGTCGGCACCGTAGACTGAAATCATGCACTGTTCACCCTCAAGATCGGGGCGAATCTCGCCACCGGGTTTCATGGTGCGGATGAAAACTGACAGGTTGGTCTCTTCGAGATGACGGAAATCCTCTTCGAATTGATCCTTGGAGGTGATGTGCGGGTTGGAGATGATCAGGATCATGGAAAATTGACCACCTAAGATCGAACAGCTTGAGTCGGCGATATTGAAGCCGAGGTGGAAGAGAATTTTGGTTACCTGGGCAACAATACCAGGACGGTCACGGCCAATAATGGTCAGGGCAAAATATTGCATGGCTCCTCCTTATAAATAAGAAACTGACAGAAATCGATAATGCCTGAATTGTAATAGGCAGGCAAGAGCAGGGGTTTTTTAGATTCGCAGGGGGGCGGATCTTTTTCCGATGACGGATATTATTGCTTCGGCGACAAAACAGGTAAAAGTTGAACTCACATCGTTATTCCGGCGAAAGCGGGAATCCAGTGAGATTTTAGGCTGTCAAAGAATGGATCCCCGATCCGCTGCAAAACAGATACTTTAATTTTTGACTGGTTCGATAGAACTTGCCAAGGGTCAACAGGTAACGCTAAAAATAGCCCGATACGGTTTTTTCGGGCTATGACCGACTGGAGTTTCCTGGATTGATAAAAGATCAACGGATAAATCATCAGATCGTTTTGAACCTGCACCTAAAGAGGGTTTTTTATGCCTGAACTACAACACGGGCTGATCTATGGAGCGTTTTTCTCCTATGTCGTAGCAGTGTTCCTTTATGTGTGCCATTTCCGCCGGCGTCTGACCTGGTTGTGGCGCAGTGCTTTTGTGATGGTACTCCTCGGTTTTGGGCTACAGACATTATGCCTGGCATTGCGCTGGATTATCGCCGGCTACCTGCCGATCACCAATCTGTTCAATACCCAGTTTTTTTTCAGCTGGTGTCTGGCAGCGACCTATCTGTACGTCGAATTACGTTACCGGATTCACGGCGCCGGCCTGTTTGTGATGTTTTGCTGTCTGCTGCTGTTTGCCAGTGTGCTGACCCGTGATCCGGCGATTCCACCCCTGATTGCGGCACTGGATACCCCCCTGTTTACTCTGCACGTGACTACTTCGTTTGCCGGCTACGCTTTTTTTGCCATGGCGTTTTCCATGGGGGTGCTGTATCTGGCGCAGCGCTGGGTCGGCAGTTCCCTGCTACCGGAACTGAAGCTGCTGCGCAAAATCAACGAGGAGGCGGTTTTTCTCGGCTTCTGTCTGTTCACTCTGTGCCTGATCTTTGGCGGCATCTGGGCCTATGTTGCCTGGGGGTATTACTTCTCCTGGAATATCAAGGGGGTCTGGTCAAGTTTGGTGTGGCTCTTTTACGGCGGCATGTGTCACGCCAAGTTCGTGCGGCGCTGGCAGGGCACCGGTTACGCTATCCTGTCGATCGCCGGTTTTGCCCTGGTTCTGTTTACCTATATCGGGATTGGTGTGCTGCTCAGCAGTAACCACCCCTTGACGTGATGGAGGTTGGGATGTCAGCAAACCTCTCATGGTTTCAGCGTCTTTGGTCGCTGCTCTGTTCGCTGAAGCTGGCGATTGTCCTGGCCAGTTGTGCTACCTTGATGGCAGTGGGTGGGTCATTATTGATGCCGGCAAACCCGCGGGTGTTTGCCCCCCTTGACGAGAAGATCCTCAAGGACTGGCTGGTTGACATTGCCCTCCAGTCGCCAGCCCTTACCTGGTGGGTGCCGGTGGCGGCAGTGCTGGTGCTGCTGCTTGGGTTAAACACCCTGTGCTGCGTGATTGACTGGTTGTTGCATCTCCGCTCGCGCTGGCGCAAAAGTGGCGAATATCTTATCCATTTCGGATTTTTTTTGATTGTCTGCGCTTTTTTGTGGGGCAATCTGGCCGGTTATCGCGCCGGCGGACAACCGATCTTTGTCGGTCAGAGGGTTGAATTACCCCCTTACGGGCTTGTTCTCAAGCTCGAGGAGGTGAAACCGCTGGCAGGCCCTGGGGGGCGCATCATGGAGCTGGCCAACACCTTGGCGCTGTATCGTGATGACTCATTGCTTAAACAGGTCGAGGCGCGGGTTAACCATCCCCTGACCTGGCGTGGGCTGGTGGTGATTCCGACCGATGCCGGTCAGGTCATGATGGGGGGGCGGTTGCGCACCTACAGTTTAATGACCGTC
This sequence comes from Pelovirga sp., assembly GCF_059864205.1. Lineage (NCBI taxonomy): Bacteria > Pseudomonadati > Thermodesulfobacteriota > Desulfuromonadia > Geobacterales > Geobacteraceae > Pelovirga > Pelovirga sp. The sequence continues at coordinate 41,077 of NZ_JCBCBS010000074.1, read as the reverse complement.
AACTATGATCCTGGTGCCAATCTGGCCCTGGCGGGGGCTGTCGCCATGGGGTGCGGCGTGCTGGTTGCATTGTTTTCCTTTTATCGCAAACGCTCCAGCGGAGACCATCCTGACATTGAGTAACCTTGGTCGGACACCTCTACTCGGCGATTATTATCGTTTTAGCGTGGGAGAAGCACGATGAAAAAACAAAATAGCCTGATCCTGACCATTCTGGTCGTGTTCGGTATTTTCACGAGCGCTGGTCCGCTCACGGCGCAGGAGTCCGATCCGATTGCGGTCAAGGTCGGTGGCGTAGGAACGAATCCGCTGACCCGTTCAGCGGCGGTGTTGCTTTATGCCGAGGCGGAGAATCTGGTCTTGCCGATTTTTATCGGCAGCACCGAAGCCGGTGCCATCAGCCGCTATCTGGATGGGGTACGCACACCGCGGCCGATGACCCATGATCTGATCAGCAATCTGCTGGATGTGTTCGATGGGCAACTCGAGCGGGTTATCGTCAGCGACTTTCGTGACAGTACCTATTTGGCGCTGCTGGTGGTCCGCGTCGACGACAAGATCATCCACATCGACGCCCGTCCCAGCGATGCCATTGCCGTGGCATTGAAACAGGGGGTGCCGATTGTTGTCGAACGCAGGGTGCTGGAAGCCCTTGGCTATCTGCACGATGGCGACGAATTTGTGCCACCGGCACATCCTCCGGCGTTAGAAGAGATTCCACCCACTGAGTGGATTTGAAGGAATGAGCCTATGAACTGGGCGGTACTGTGTGCCGCCGGACTGTTTGAAATCGGTTGGGCGCTGAGCCTGTCGTCGCCGTCCAGCTGATCAGCCTGGGGTTGATTATTGCTGGATTAATTGGGCTCAAGCTGACGCCACCGGGTTAGTATCCGGTGCCTCATTTGGCCTGCGCGCGCCAAGGAGTTAGGACTTAGCCGGCGGACGGAACCAAGGTCTGGACCCTGGCGCAGGCCGGTGGGATTGATGAGCAGCGTATCCTTATGTCCAGGGTCCATCGCGACCGGCGGATGATCGACTATATGGACTTTATCCTGACGGTTGAAGATTACCCCCGCGCCAAACCCCATCCTGACCCTTATCTGAGTGCTTTGCGCCGGTTCCAAGTGGCAGCCGATCAAGCTATCGTGGTTGAGGATTCCGCCCGCGGGCTCAAATCCGCTGTGGCGGCGGGGGTTGACTGTATTGTTGTACATAATGAGTTCACCGCCAGCCACGATCTCTCGGCAGCGACCCTGAAGATTGGCGATATTCGTGAGTTGTCGGTGATGATGAAGGCACTTATATAACGGGGCGGCTAAGCAGGCTGAAGCGGTGCCCAATGGACCTGTTTTTGAGAATCACGACACACAACGTTTAACGGTTAAAATGGAGAGCCCATGCGGATATTTCTGATCATGTTTATCCTGTTGTTTTCAGGCACAGTGTCGGCTTCAGCGCAGGAGTTGATTCAGGTTAAACCCTTGTACACCACAAACATGTCACCGATTATCCAGATTTATGGTCTGCCGGCGGCTGAAGCCGGCGATCTCACTGCCGTAGGGGAACTGTCATTACGGGTTGTTGCTGAAGTGGCGAGCCATTACACGAAAGATGATAAGGGCGCCGAATCGGTTCTTTTCGATGGAGAAACCAGCCGCGCCATTGTCTCCATGCGTTATGGTTTAGCCGAGAGGTGGGAGGTTGGCGTTGATGTGCCGATGATCTCCCATGATGGTGGTATGCTCGACAGTTTCATTGAAGGTTGGCACGATTTCTTCGGTCTGCCGCAAGGGGGACGAGACCGTGCCAGTCGCGATCAATTGCGGTACTATTACCAGCGCAACGATTCGGCCGCCCTCGATTATTCGGGCAGTAACGGCGGTGTTGGTGATCTCGCCCTGTTTGCTTCCTACCAGTTGCTCGCTGCTGAACCGGCTGCGCGCCGCGGTGTCGCCCTGCGCACCGGCATCAAATTACCGACCGGCAACAGCAGCCGTCTACGTAGTAGCGGCGCAATGGATGCCCATTTACGGTTAACCGCCAGTGATGCCGAGACCTTGGGTGAGTGGAACACCACTCTGTTCGCCAGTGGCGGGGTCTTGTGGCTGGGCAAGGGGGATGTTCTGGAAGATCAGCAGCGCCGCTGGGTCGGCTTTGGCTCGATTGGTGTCGGCTGGATGCCGTTATCCTGGGTCGATTTCAAGCTGCAGCTTGATGGTCATACCTCCTTTTACGACAACAGCAATTTATCCGAGATCAACGCATCTTCGTTGCAGCTGGGGATCGGCGGTTCATTGCATTTTTCCGAGCAAGTCAGCCTGGATCTGGCGGTCATCGAGGATGTTGTCGTTGGTAGCGCCGCTGATGTAGTGTTCCACAGCGCCTTGAATTGGCGATTTTGAGGGTTATGATAAGGCGATCGCTATGGGAGAAATCTGCAAATTCTGTCAGGCCGTGAATCTATGTTTGTAAGTCATGATGATCTACTGTGGATGTTAAGACAAGTCTACGGTCAAAGATTCAGACAGGAAGAACTGATCCGTAGATTCAGCAACCGTGGCATGTCCAGTTTATTGCCATATGTTGCTGGAATCGAATCACTCTACAATCATCATGATGATAAGACGGACGTTCTAAACAAAGCGGTTCGTGCTTTAGCCGCCAGGATCAACCGGGAGATTGATTCTGATCTTTTTCCAACCACAATAGCCTTTGCTGATTTGCAAGATCAATTGCTGCCGACCCTTATCCGTTCTATCGAGGATGAGGATTCTTCTGCCTTGGAAAAAGGGGCGCGGGTCAGCGTGCGGCTGGATAGTGACAGTCGTTATGTCAGACCCGGCAGCGAAGGTTTTATCACCGAAAAATGCAATGGTTCCTCGAGGATCCGGTTTTACTTTGCGGCCGGGCCCTATGGTACTGATACCTTATCAATCGAGATTGCTGATCAGGAGATTCAGCTGTTGACGGTTGAAAAACTTATTGCGCGGCACGGCGATGTTCCGGGCGTGGCACAGTATTTCTATAACGATTCCTTTTTAAGGGCGATGAAATCCAGTCTTGATCCCGCCGTCTATTCTTTTAGCTCCAACCTCGCTGTTCAATTCCTGCTTGATGCGGGTTTCCTGAAGGTTGATGGTGACGAACTTGCCGGTGTTCCGGACCGGATTTTCCCCGTGCTTGCCCCCGGCTTTGATCGAGCCTACCAGGATCCGAGCCTGTTCAGTTCTCCAACCTTGTCCTGTCCGCCATCCGAGCGCAAAGCCCACGTCTTGCGTTTGGAGTTAACCACCGGCTGTGATTATAATCGTTGCACCTTCTGTTCTGAATATACTGACCTGCCGGCAGTGACTAAATCTTTCGATCAATTCAAGGACCATGTCGACCGGGTGGCTGATATTATTGGTTCAGAAAAATCTCGGATCCAGCGGCTGTTTATCGGCAGCGGCAATTCCCTGGGGGTGGATACCGGGTTGCTGGTGCGATGCCTGGGTTACGCAACCGACGTTTTTAAGCCCGAGAAAATTTCCCTGTATGGCCGGACAACGTCAATCCTGGAAAAGTCCGCTGACCAGTTGAACCGACTCAAGCAAGCCGGGTTGTCCCTTATTTACTGGGGGCTGGAAAGCGGTTCTGATGAGATTCTGCATTATATCCACAAGGATTGCACCCGCGATGACATGATCGAAGCGTCGAAAAAATTGGCCGCAGTGGGCATCGAGGTGTCTGCGATGTTGATGCCGGGGGTGGGTGGCCTGAAGTTTTCGCAACAGCATATTGAGGGAACCCAGAAACTGTTGCACAATATGGACATTAAATATCTGACCCTGCTCTCGATTAACCCCTCAGAGTCTTCATTGTACGAAAAAAACATGCAAGCCGAATCTGACAATCGGCATTTAACCCCCTATGAGGTCAATGCCCAGGTTTACCAGTTACTTGCAGGCCTGAAGCCGATGGGATTTTACATCGGCATGTTCACCGAAGAAATTGATCAGGCCAGCAGCAATACCAAACGCTTTAATTGCCAATTTACCGAGGCCAATAAGGAATTTTTGTTACGGGAATTCTGGAATGCGTAGGGGCAAAAATCTTTCGCCTCTGTCGTTGGTTTTGTGAATAGGCTTTTAGTCTGTCCCTCAACAGTGTAGTATGCCAAGCTCATGACATTCTAAGAGTGTGATTATTATGTATAACATAAGGAGGTTTTCATGTCGGTTAATAAGGTCATTCTGGTAGGCAATCTGGGGAAAGACCCGGAACTTCGTTATACCCCGTCCGGCACGGCAGTGGCGACATTCTCGCTGGCGACCACAGAGCGCTACAAGGATCGTGAAGGTCAAAGGCAGGAAAAGACCGAGTGGCATAATATTGTCGCCTGGCGGCAACTGGCGGAAATCTGTGGCAAGTTTCTCCACAAGGGGAAACAGGTCTACATTGAGGGGAAAATCCAGACTCGTTCCTATGACGATCGTGATGGTAACAAGCGCTATATTACCGAGATTGTGATGGACCAAATGCAGATGCTTGGCAGCAAGGATGACGGACAACAGGGTGGCGGCGGTTACGGAGCCCAGCAGGACAGCGGCTCGTCTGCGCGCGGTGGCCAGCAGAAGTCGGCGGGCAGTTCGCGCGGGGAGGAGTTTGAAGAACCGGCATTTAACCCCGACGACGAAATTCCATTTTAGTCGAAGGTGAACCAAATAAAAGTGTAAACTATAAAGCGCAGCCTATTAAGGTTGCGCTTTTAATTTTCCTGCACGCATCAGGTGACCAATATCATTTTTTTGAGGAGAGGATCTGAGATCAGAGATGTCCCTACGTTTGGCCAGTTACAACATTCACCGTTGTTACGGACGTGCCGGGTTCTACGATCCGGAAAGTATCAAGGCAGTTCTTGACACCCTTGATGCTCACATTATCGCTCTGCAGGAGGTGGAACTGCTGCATCGCGACCCTGGTCTGCTCGACTTTCTCTGTGTCGGCAAACCCTGGCAGGCCCTGCACGATATCACCATGAACCGCACCAGCGGTCACTACGGTAACGCATTGTTAACCTCTTTACCGATACTCTCCATAGAGCGTCACGATCTCAGCGTTGCCGGCAGAGAACCACGGGGCGCGCTGCATGTTATTTTGGATAATCATGGGAAAAAAGTTGAGGTGATGGCAACCCATCTGGGCTTACGGCCTGCTGAACGGCGCGCGCAGATTCAGGCGTTACTGCAGCGGCTACAGGCATCTCCGGGAGAGCATACCAAGGTGTTGCTCGGGGATCTGAACGAGTGGTTTCTATGGGGGCGGCCGCTGCGGTGGTTACAACGGAATTTTTCAGCTACGCCTGCTCCGCGCACCTTCCCTGCGCGCTGGCCGTTGTTTGCCCTCGACCGAATCTGGGTCAAACCGCGGAGAAAATTAGTGCGATTGAGTGTGCCACGCAGTCCTCTGATCCGCCGGGCATCAGACCACTTACCGCTGGTCGCGGAGCTGTGTGATTGACTGGTTTATAAATGCAAAATAGCTAACCTCCTGATTTATCGAAGCCAATGCTTAAGTTCACTCCTGTCTTTTTCTGTAAAAATACACACCCGTTGCCGCTGTCGAATCCGCTTCAATGAACACTGGAGCGTGGCGCAGTGGACATTGATATATATACAGCCGGTGATAGACTTTCCTGATAATCACAAACTCAGGAATTATATGAATCAGGGTCCATTCAGACATGACCGCATGCGCAAACAATCACCGTTATTGGCCATTTCTGCCAGTGTGCTTTTCGTCGCGCTGCTGCTGGCAGTGATGGTCTATTTCGATGTTCATGAACAGCTGCTGCAGTTGCTACGCTGGGTCGATACCAAAGGGGCGTGGTCGGCGTTGCTGTTCATCCTGATTATGGCAGCTGTGGTTGTGCTGGTGCTGCCGGGGGTGCTGCTGACCACCGGTGCTGGTTTTGTTTTCGGCGTAGTCGAAGGTTCCATCTATGTCGTTATTGGGACAACCCTCGGTGCAACCTTTGCGTTTTTGATTGCTCGCTATCTTTTTGGACAGAGAGCACGATCTTTTGTCATATCCCGAGCTAAATTACGCCTGTTAAGTGACGAGCTCACACCGCAGGGGTGGAAGATCGTGCTACTGACGCGCTTGATCCCTTTTTTTCCGGGCAAGCTTTCTAACTATTTTTTCGGCTTGACGTCATTTTCGTTGCCCGGATTTGTTGCCGGTTCGCTGCTCGGTTTTGTCCCTTTTTCTATTCATAATGTCTATCTCGGTTCCATTGCTGTTGATATCAGCGCGCAAGCCGTCGGAAGTCTGGATCGTTCACCTCTGGGATGGGTTGTGTACGCGGCTGGTTTTCTAGCCACCGTCATCGCAGTTATTTACTTTAACCACCTCGCTCGTCGTGCATTGAAAAAATATATGAGTCATGGCAGCGGTGAGGAGGAACCATTTTGAGTGTGTTCAGGTGGTTGCCATGGCGTTTTTTTGTTCGCCGCATTGCCCGGAGCAAGGGGTTTCTCGACCCGTTCGCTCTGCTGGCTCGGCTGCACAGCTTTGCCCAGCCATCGGAAGTTGCTGAACCGATCGAACTGTTGCGTGCCGGAGTCGTATTTCATGCCCGCGGCCTGATTAACAGCCGGGTTATTCAGCATAATCTTGACTGGGTCTGGCCTTATTGGATCGAGCGGCAGTTTGATCCCCATGATGTGTCATTCATTCCACGGGCTTTTTCCCTGACCCACATCAATTTGACTCACCGCAACTGGACAGCTGTAGGTTATCCCGATTGCACGGAATTGCCGATTGTCGACCCCCGGGGCCTGCTTACCCCCTTCCATGATGGCTGGTCAATCGATTCCTGGCTGATCTGCGAAGATGGGCGATCTCTGCTGCCGTCACGTGCCCCCGAGTGCCGGCAACGACAGGATCTTGTCCCTGATGTTTGCATCACCACGGAAACACAAGGTTCAGGGTTACAGCTGACCAGCAAAGCCTGGGTACAGCTCGAAGAGGGGTTGCCGGTATGCAAATTGCGGTTGCAGGCCTGCACCGACAGCGATGCCCGGTTGGTATTGGCACTGCGCCCTTATAACCCCGAGGGAATCAGCTTCATTCACGAAATTAGTCTGTCAGATGAGCGCACCGCCTGGATGATCGATCAGACCCACCGGGTCAAATTCAGCAGTCCCGTCAAACACCACCAGGTTTCCGATTATCACAAGGGTGACGTTTTCATTCACCTGAGCGATCCGATGGAACAAACTGCGGGTCGCTGCGCCGTCGGTATGGCGACGGCGGTGGCACTGTTCCCGGTTAAAGCAGGTGCTACAGCTGATGTGACCGTCACTATACCACTCACGCCTGCTGGTCCAACAGGTGAACATCTTGTTCCAGATGCGTGGCACAAGGAGAAGCAAGGGCTGTGTAAACTCACCTGCCCGGAACCGCGCTACCAGTTTCTCTACGACGCTGCAGTCACCTCGTTGATTCTGCATTCGCCTGATGATGTCTATCCCGGCCCCTTTACCTACAAGCGTTTCTGGTTCCGTGATTCAGCTTTTATTATTCACGCGCTCCTCTGCGTTGGTCTGACCAGTCGCGCCGAACGTGCACTGGCGCGTTTTCCGAAACGTCAAACGGTGCTGGGATATTTCCGTTCCCAAGACGGAGAGTGGGATTCCAATGGGCAGGTGCTATGGATTCTCAAGCGCTATTTTGATTTGACCGGACAGCCGTTTGACCCGATCTGGCTAAAATCGGTTAAGAGCGGGGCGCGCTGGATTATGCGCAAGCGGCTTGCCGACGATCAAGGCCCCCCACATGCCGGACTGTTGCCGGCCGGTTTCAGTGCTGAACATCTGGGCCTTAATGACTATTATTATTGGGATGATTTCTGGGGGATCGCCGGCCTGCGCGCGGCAGCGACCATGGTTCAGGAACTGGACCTCGACCATGGGCGGGAGTTTGCTAAAGACGCCGACGCTTTCGCGGCGGCGGTTGAACGCAGCCTGGCTGGTTGTGCCGTGCGCCTGAAGCGTCCGGCCATGCCGGCGTCTCCCTATCGCCGTCTGGATGCCGGCGCGATCGGTTCACTGGCCTTCGGTTATCCAACCCAGCTCTGTGCCGCAGATGATCCCCGTCTTCTCGACTGCGTCGAGTTTCTGTTCGATCACTGCTTCGTCAATGGTGCCTTTTATCAGGATATGATTCATTCCGGCCTTAACGCCTACCTGACCCTGCACGTGGCGCAAATAATGTTGCGTGTCGGCGATGCGCGCTACCTTGAACTGATGGATGCCGTTGCCGCCCTGGCAACTGCGACCGGACAATGGCCGGAGGCGATCCACCCGCACACTGGGGGCGGCTGTATGGGTGATGGTCACCATGTCTGGGCGGCGGCTGAATGGGTCTTGATGGTGCGTAACTGTTTTGTCCGCGAAGAAGGTGAACAGCTGATCCTGGCGGCTGGGGTGCCTGAGCGCTGGCTTGCACACAGTGCGCCGATCCATTTTGGTCCGGCTCCAACAACCTTTGGCCCGGTATCCCTGAGTATCACGCTGGATTCCGGTCATTCGCCACGAATCGAATGGCGGGGTGACTGGCATCACAACGAGCCCCCGATTGAAATCCGACTGCCCGGTTTCGAGACGACATCTGTTGCCGCCGGCAGCGGATCGGTTATCCTGAGCAGAAAGGAATCATGATGCATGAATATACTTATTATCACCAATACCTTCACCCCGCACGTCGGCGGTGTGGCTCGCTCGGTGGAAGCGTTCGTTGCGGAATACCGCAAGCGTGACCATCGGGTGCTGGTCGTGGCTCCTGACTTTCCTGACATGCCGCAGGACGAAATTGACGTCGTGCGGATCAATGCCATTCAACACTTTAACGCCAGTGATTTTTCCGTCGCGTTGCCGATTCACCCGCATCTGACTAAAGCTATTGATGATTTTAATCCCGATATCGTTCATTCACAGCATCCTTTCCTGCTGGGGCTCACCGCATTGCGCCTGGCACGTCATCGCGGGCTGCCGTTGGTGTTCACTCACCACACCCTGTATGAGCAATATACCCACTATGTGCCGGGTAATTCCCCTAGGATGAAACGCTTTGTCATTGAGCTTGCTACCAGCTATGCCAATCTCTGCGATCAGGTTTTTGCTCCCAGCGAGAGCATCTGTGACCTGTTGGGCAAGCGTGGCGTCACGGCACCCATCACTGTGGTGCCGACCGGGGTGCGTTTGGACAGTTTCGCCAGCGGTGAAGGCGCCGCATTTCGCAAGCAGTTGAATATTCCGCAGGACGCCTTCGTTGTTGGTCACCTGGGACGACTGGCGCAGGAAAAGAACCTGGCGTTTCTGGCGCGAGCGGTCGCAGATTTTGTCAGTCGTCATCCACCAACACATTTTCTGGTGGTCGGAACCGGCCCCTCCATAGATGCTATTCGAGAGATATTTACCCGATCCAAATTGGCACAAAGGTTACACTTCGCCGGTATTCTGCAGCAGCAACAGCTAGCAGATGCATTACATGCGATGGATCTGTTTGCCTTCGCTTCAACCAGCGAGACCCAGGGTATGGTGTTGACCGAAGCCATGGCGGCCGGTTTGCCGGTGGTCGCCCTTGATGCTCCAGGTGTGCGCGAAGTGGTGAAGGACAAAGACAACGGCAGGTTGTTGCACGATACCTCAGTGGCAGCTTTCAGTGCCGCCTTGCAGTGGGTGTACGAACGGACTACCCAGCAACGTCGTGCTCTGCAACAGTCAGCACTTGCCACGGCCTACGATTTTTCCATGCCTATTTCCGCAGATACGGCTCTGACCTGCTATGCAACCCTCAGCGAACAGCTACAGGTTAAAGCTGATGCTGATGCTGATGTAAGCAATCTGGATGAGATTTTGACCTATATCAAAACCGAGTGGGACATCCTTAAAAGCTTTGCAAGAGCAGGCGATTCTGCCATCGATACCCACCTTTTTTCAGAAAAAGATTGATATGACAGGTCGTATGGAAAACATGCTCAGGCACCTCCGTCGTGTTTTCAGCCGCAGTGTCTGGTTGGCGCGGCTTTTACGCCTTCCGGCTTCAGAAGGATCATCAACCCGTCCCGGGTTAATCATGGTTCAGATTGACGGGCTCTCGCAATGCCAGTTTGAACAGGCTGTTGCGCGCGGGGAAATGCCCCTCTTACGCCGTTTGATCCAGCGCGAGGAGTATCAGTCCCACGCGCACTATTCAGGGCTGCCATCGACCACGCCGGCGGTTCAATCAGAACTCTTTTATGGTGTCAAAGGTGCGGTGCCGGCGTTCTCTTTCAGGGATCATGAATCAGGTCACATTGTTCGCATGTATGAGCCGGAAGCGGCTGCAAAGCTTGAAGAACATCACACCAAAACCGGTAACAGTCCATTGCTTCAGGAGGGCAGCGCCTATTCCGATATCTTTACCGGTGGTGCCGCAGAATCGCACTTCTGTCCCTCATCAATGGGTTGGGGTGCAACCCTCCGGGCAGCCAATCCCCTGGTGGTGCTGGCGTTTCTGTTTGCCAATCTTTACAGTTTGCTCCGGGCTGCAGTTTTGCTGCCGCTGGAACTGGGATTGGCGCTGTTTGATTTCGCCCGTGGACTGGTTCGCGGTCAGGATTTTATCAAAGAATTGACTTTTATCCCGACGCGGATCGGCATCTGTATTCTGTTACGTGAATTCTGTGTGATTGGCGCCAAGATCGATATCAGCCGCGGCTTGCCGATCATCCATATCAACTTACTCGGTTATGACGAACAAGCTCATCGCCGCGGGCCGAATTCGCTCTTCGCCCACTGGACGCTCAAGGGAATCGACGACGCTGTCGCCCGTTTGTGGCGAGCTGCCAACCACGCCCCATGGCGTGACTACGAGGTCTGGATTTATTCCGATCACGGTCAGATCAAAGTCCGCCCCTTTGACCAGGTTCAGGGGTATCCACTGGTTGAGGCCGTCAAGGCAACTTTTGCAAAATTGAATATCGCCCCTGAGAATATCCATGCCGAAAGTACCAGTAGCGTTCAGACCAGGCGGATTCGTCTTCTGGGGGGTAACACCATTCAGCGCTTGTTTTCTGTCCTTGATGGAAATGGCAATATTCCGTACGACATTCAACCGATCATGACCGCTTTGGGGCCAGTCGCGCACCTCTACATGGAAAAAGAAATTGCGCAGACAGAAAAAGCGAGCATCGCTGCTGAACTGGTACAGACTCACCAGGTTCCCGTCGTCATTAGACAGATCGCGCCTGGCAGGTTTCGCGCCTGCACCGCAACGGCTGAATTCCAAATGCCGGAGGATATCATCGCCCTGTTTGGTGCAAATCATCCATTTATAGATGCTCTTGGTGATGATCTGCTGCGTCTGTGTGAACATCCGGATGCCGGTGACTTTATATTGCTGGGCTGGTGTGACGGAGTAACTGCCCTGTCTTTTGCGGAAGAGAATGGCTCCCATGGCGGTATCTCGCCTGAAGAGACCAACGGGTTTGCACTGTTGCCCAGGGATACCTGGTTGCCTGCGCGTGAATATAGCTACCTGCGCCCAGAGGATCTGCACAAGGCGGCGTTACATTATCTTGATCGGTCGTATGAAGGGAAAACTTTCAGTCGTCCGGGCGATGAACCCGTACCTGGAAAAATTACTTAAAAATTAAAAAAAGTGAGATAATCATCTGTTTAGATATTCCTCTTTACCACAATCTTTAAAGGGGGCATCGTTGCCCGCCATGTTGCGACAGCTTTTTATCTTCAGTGCCCATAACAAGCGTCTACTGCTTATAACGGCAGGCATTTGCCTTTTGTGGAGTGGCACGCTGGTGGGGCTCTGGTTAGCTATTGAATTCCTGCAAATGACAGCCATCGGGTGGTCTGAGGTCTTTGTGCTGGTGCAGCTGTATCTGGCGGCGCAGATTATTCTGCCGGCCATCCAGTTGCAACCAGAAAAGCGCAATCGCGGATTTTATCTGTTCTGGCTGCTGCTTCTGGTTGCGCTGATCTGGTTGGTCAACCGTTTGTCAGTTGCCGAGCCCCGGTTGCTGGTGAGCGCCCTGGCCTCGGGTTTGCTGCTGTTTACCGGAACCCTGGTTGGTGTTGCACTGGCCCGTTACGTCAAGCGCCTGTGGGAAGTGCTTCCTTTGTGTCTGGTAATGATGCTCGCCGATTTTTCCAGCTGGGCAATTGGTCCAACGGCTGAGTTTGCCCGGGAGATAGAGGCCTACTATCTGGACCCTGTTGGCTCACCGCCTTTAATCGATATGGTGCTGGTCAAATTTTCCTATCCGGGGGCACCAGATCTGGTGCCTGTATTCGGCGTGTCCGACTGGATCATGGTTGTTTTCTTTGCTGCGTTGGCACGGCGTTACCGGATGAATGACAACCTGCTCGGCCCACCGCCAGGGTCTTATCCCGATCGATTATGTTGGCGCTATCTGCCGGTATCGGCTCTTGCCCTGTTTGTGGCGATCATGCTCGCCCACACCAGCGGTTCCTTTATTCCAGCCCTGCCGCTGATTGTCCTGGTTGTGGTTGTTTTTTACCTGCTGCGTACCCTGCCACAAAAGCTGTTCAGGACGAAGAACTGACATGGCTTTTAAGATGGTCAAAATGGCTCTGGTTGCGCAGGTCCTGTTCACCGCAATAGTGAGGATATATTTATGGTCTTCGTCGTGCAGCGACAGCGCCTGATGCCAGTTGTCGTCAGCCTGATTTTCAGTTGGAACGATCGGCAGACAACAGCCGTAACTATTTACCACTGTCCTTGCGCAGGGTCGGGGGGGCTGTGACAAGGGTGTTTGTCGCCATGGATGGCGACAACAAGCGGTCAGGGATGACCCAACGGGAAACAATCGCGTCCCTTGACATAGGACGCGAAGATCCGGTGCTGAACAGATACGAATAATAAAGACTTGTGGATCCACGGAAAACACGGAAAAAGCAATTAAAACGCAACAACAGTTCCCTGAAAAGGGGACCCTGTGGTTTTATGCTCCCGCTTCTGGTTTCCCGTGTCTTGCGGCGCTTTAATATTATCAGAATCGTAACATTTAATGGATATAGGCCTCGGTGACATAGCGGCGCATCATCACATGGGTGTTGAAGTAATAGGCGTTTTTGCCGATGGCGTTTTTCATCAGCTGAATCCATCCGGCACGATCGTCGAAAAACAGCGGGATGATAATTTTCTCAAGTTTGTTATACATGTCTTCGAGATCTTCATCAGCATGGCTATTGCCGTCTTTAATGTCTTGCGGGGCCGGTCCGATGGCCCAGCCGGTGACTCCTTCAATGTGGCCCTCGATCCACCAGCCATCGAGAACGCTGAAGTTGGGAACGCCATTCAGGGCGGCTTTCATGCCGCTGGTGCCCGAGGCTTCAAGGGGCCGCATGGGGTTGTTGAGCCATAAGTCGACGCCGGGGATAAACTGGGCCGCTGTTTCCATGTTGTAATTTTCCAGATAAACCAGGGCAATGGAGCCACGCATCTGTTCGGCCTGCTGGATTATGTGCTGGATGACCTTTTTCCCTTCATTGTCCTGAGGGTGGGCTTTGCCGCCGAAGACAAACTGGAGTTTTCCCGCACCCATATCGAGCAGGCGGTCCAGGTTGCTGAAGATCAGGTCGCCGCGTTTGTAGGTGGCAGCGCGGCGGGCAAAACCGATGGTCAAGAGATCGGGATCAAGCAGGGTGCCGGTCTTCTCGTGGATATACTGAAAAAACAATGCTTTGGCACCGTAGTGGGCGTCCCAGATCTCATCATCAGGGATGGTGTCAACCCGTACCAGCAGTTCCGGTTCGTTGGCCCAGCCAGGCAGGTAGCGGTTGAACAGTCTGACCATGAAGGGGGAACACCAGGTGTAGGGGTGAATACCATTGGTGATGGCGTGAATCTGAAAGCCGGGGAACATGTTCTGGGAGATTTGACCATGGCGTTTGGCAACGCCATTAATGAAACGGCTTAAGTTCATCCCCAGCATGGTCATATTGAGCTCGTCCTCGCCGGCAAACTTCTTGAGCGTGGCCAGGGGAATATCCCCCGGCAGAATCTTTTCCACCAGATCATAGGGGAAGCGGTCGTGGCCGGCGGGAACCGGGGTGTGAGTGGTAAAAACACACTGTTCAGCGACCTCGCCGATACTGCTGGCGCTGAAATCATCTGAATGGTCGCCCAGGTTCAGGCGGGTCTGGTTGAGCAGTTCCAGCGTCAGCAAACTCGCATGACCCTCGTTCATGTGGTACTTTTTGATCGAAAAATTCATCGCCTGCAGGATGCGGGCACCACCAATCCCGAGGATAATTTCCTGCTTGAGGCGCAGCGCCTGATCACCACCATACAGATGATCAGTGAGGTGCCGATCCTGATCGTCATTGCCGGGAATGTCGGTGTCAAGAAAAAGCACCGGAACTTCACCACCGGCAGGGCTCTTAACCCGGTAGAGCCAGGCCTGGATCTTGACATCACGCTGCTCAATACTGATCAGTGCCTTCTGGGGGAGCAGCTGCAGGTAGCGTTCCGGTGCCCAGTTGATGTCGTGTTCGTGTTGCCAGCCGGTGTGGTCAAATTCCTGGCGGAAATACCCTTTGCGGTACAGCAGGGTCACGGCAACCAGCGGAATACTGAGATCGGCGGCGCTTTTGATGGTATCGCCGGCGAGCACGCCGAGACCGCCACTGTAGGTGGGGATGTCGGCGTTCAGGCCGATCTCCATGGAAAAATATGCGATTCGTTGATTCTGGATATAGATATTGCGCCGTTCCATGAAGGCTCCTTATTATATGAAGAATGGAAGCCAGCCAACCATCAGGGTCACAGCTCAAGGATAACAAAAGGCGGGAGATCCTCAAGCGGATCTGGTAGCATTACAGCTGAACAAATTCGCTTTGGTGATAGATCAACACAACATCTTTGGCTATAGAGGCAAACAATCGTGAACAACTTCCCATTCAGCGCCATTGTCGGCCAGCAGGGGATGAAGATGGCGCTGTTGCTCAACGCTGTTGATCCCTCCATCGGCGGCGTCCTGATCCGCGGCCATAAGGGCACCGCCAAATCGACGGCGGCGCGGGCACTGGTGACATTACTGCCACCCATTTCCGTGGTGGCGGGTTGTCCCTATCATTGCCCACCCGATCAGCCGCAACAGATGCACCGGGAATGCCTGGAAGCTTATCAGCTAAAGCAAGAACTCCCCCCCGCAATTGTCGCAACGCCCTTGGTTGAGCTGCCGTTGGGAGCAACAGAAGACCGGTTGGTCGGCACCCTGCACCTGGAAAAAACCCTGCAGAGCGGTGAGCGTCATCTTGAGCCGGGTTTGCTGGCGGCGGCGAATCGCGGCATTCTTTATGTCGATGAGGTCAATCTGCTGGAAGATCATCTGGTTGATCTGCTCCTGGATGCCGCTGCCTCCGGCATCAACCGCGTCGAGCGTGAGGGACTCTGCGTCACCCACCCGGCGCGGTTTATGTTGATCGGCACCATGAATCCGGAAGAGGGGGAATTGCGCCCGCAGTTTCTCGACCGTTTTGGTCTGTGTGTGACCGTCTCCGGACTCGAAGACCCAGCGCAACGGAGGGAACTGTTACAGCGCCGTCTGGCCTATGAACAGAACCCTGCCGACTTTGTCGCTGACTGGTCCGGGCAGGACGCCTTTCTGACGGAGCAGGTCAGGGCGGCTCGGCAGCGCCTGGCGGATGTCTTCATCCCCGCGCAGATCTATACACTGATAACCGATCTGGCCCTGTCCCTTGGCGTCCAGGGACACCGGGCCGATATTGTTCTGCTCAAGGCGGCCCGGGCCCATGCCGCACTGCGTGAGCAAGAGCAGATCGATCAGCAGGATCTGCGCGAAGTGGCCTGGCTGGCGTTGCCCCATCGCCTGGCCGGTCCCTCTTATCCTGATACTCGGCGGCTTGATGAAGCCCTGCTGCCGTTTTTCACTGATAAGGATCAGCAAGGACAGGATGCTGAAGCGGTTTCGGCTGTGGTAGCGCTGGACGATCTGGATTGCCTGCAGAATGATTACGAGTTTCCCGGAGCGGCAGCAGCCGGCAGCATGCTGTTCGAGACCTTTAAAAAAAAAGTCCGGAGCAATACCTTTTTCTGAATGATGAAGCTGTTGATCCCCTGACGATCGAACTCCAGGCTTTTTCTTCAGCGACTAGCACCAAATGTCGCCGTCAATCCATCGCCAGTCGTAATGGCCGACATCTGCGCAGTGAGCCCTTGACCGGTAAGCATCCGGGAGTGCTGCTGGACCCTTCAGCGACGGTGCGGGCGGCTTTGTTGCGGGCGGCGCTGACCCGACAACCGCTGCGGCTGGAGTTAGCAGATCTGCAGCGCAAAGTGTGCCGGCGGCAGCAACAGTCATTGGTTATTTTTGTCGTCGATGCGTCGGAATCGATGGCGACCGGCGCAAGGCAGCGGATGCTGGCGGCGCGCGACGCCATTTTCGGGTTGTTGACCGGCGCCTATCAGCGCCGCGACCAGGTAGCCCTGGTTGCGTTCCGGGGAGAGAAGGCCGAAGTCCTGTTGCAGCCGACCGGTAGCATTGCTCTGGCCCGCGAACGTTTGCGTCACCTTGCCATCGGTGGTGCTACCCCCTTCAGTGATGGCTTGCAGCGGGCGCACCGCTTGATAGCAGCCGCCCAGCGGCGTCAGCCTTTGCTGGTACCTACTCTGATCATTATCTCGGATGGCGAAGCCAACATTCCCCTGAAGGCGGGGGGCAATGTCATGGATGAATTGTGGCAGCTGGCAGGTCAACTGGCCGGAATGAAGATTGCGGCGGTGATTATCGATACCAGCACTGTTGCCGGTGGCAGCCATGTCCTGCGGCAATTGGCGCAGGTGTTGGGCGGGGTCTATCAACGCATCCGTGATTTGCAGGCCCGACAGCTTTACAGCATTGTTCGTCAGCTGGACTGAGCGACCACAAATCCCCTCGTTTAGCAGGCGGATGGTCCACTCTGCTACCTCGTCACAACGCTGTTGATTCGAGTCAAGCTCTGCTGCCATCAGTTCAAGGATACCAAGTGCAGCCTGCCGTGCCGTGCAAGCCTATCGATGACGCGCTGCGCCAACTTAAAACGTACCACATAGATCACTTTTATGGCCTCCTCCTGGGTCGTCTGTCGGGTTTTGGCCCTTGCCTGCTGATAGCTACAAGAATAATGCACAATGGCAATCTATGTTATACACTACATGGATCCAGAACAATTTCCATCGATCAAATCATACCTGCAGCTGTTGAGCAGATGACGGAGGTGATCATGAGTGCAGGCCATATCCTTGCTATTGATCAGGGGACAACCAGTACCCGGGCGATGCTTTTTTCGGTAACCGGGCACTGCGACATTGTTGCCCAGCAGGATTTGCAGCAACATTATCCCGCCGATGGCTGGGTTGAGCATGACCCGGAGGAAATCTGGCAGGCGGTGGTCAATGTCTGTCGTCAGGTGCTGGCGCAGGCGGCGCAAAAAGGAATTCAGGTGGCCGGAATCGGTATCACCAATCAGCGTGAAACCACGGTGGTCTGGGATCGTACCACATCAAAGCCGGTTTATAATGCCATCGTCTGGCAGGACCGGCGCACCGCTGACTTCTGTCATGACTTGCGCCGCGCCGGCCATGAGGAGCAGGTGACCAGGGCGACCGGACTGTTGCTCGACCCCTATTTTTCCGCAACCAAATTACACTGGATTCTCGATCAGGTGCCGGATGCACGTCAGCGTGCCGAGGCCGGTGAGTTGGCTTTCGGAACGATCGACTCTTTCTTGTTGTGGCGTCTGACCGGTGGTCGCATGCATGCCACCGACGTCACCAATGCCTCGCGCACCATGCTTTACAATATTCATCAGTTGCAATGGGATGCGGCGTTGCTGGCATTGCTTCAGATTCCGGTTGCTGTACTGCCCCAGGTAAAAGAATGTGCCGATGACTTCGGCACAACTGATCCGGAACTGTTTGGAACAGCGCTGAGGATTGGTGGAATTGCTGGAGATCAGCAGGCGGCGGCTATTGGTCAGGGATGTCTCGACGCGGGGATGATCAAGAGTACCTATGGAACCGGCTGCTTCATGTTGCTGAATACCGGCAAGGAAGCTTTTCGCTCACAACACCGCCTGCTGACCACCATCGCCTATCGCATCAATGGGGAAACCAGTTACGCCCTGGAAGGGTCGATCTTTGTCGCCGGTGCGGCGATTCAGTGGTTGCGCGATGGCCTTAAACTGATCCGCAAAACCAAAGATATTGAAGAACTGGTGGCTGCCCTGCCGTCCAACCGTGGGGTCTATATGGTGCCGGCCTTTACCGGACTGGGGGCTCCTCATTGGGATCCCCATGCGCGCGGCGCGATTTTCGGGTTAACCCGCGATACCGGAATCGCTGAAATCGCCCGGGCGACACTGGAATCGGTGGGTTATCAGACTGTCGATCTGATGACGTCGATGAAAAAAGATGTTAATACCGGTTCCTGGACGTTGCGGGTTGATGGCGGGATGGCCGCCAATGACTGGTTTCTGCAGTTTCTTGCCGACCTCCTTGATATGCCGGTGGAGCGCCCGCATAACACCGAAACAACCGCTTTGGGTGTTGCGTGGCTGGCGGCAGTGCAGTTCGGACTGTTGCCATCCCTGACCGCCGCCGCGAAGTATTGGCAATGTGCCAGTCCCTTTGCCGCACAGATTGATTCATCTGCACGGGCAGAATTGTTGCGTGGCTGGCAGAATGCGGTGTCACGGGTAGCTAGTGGGAGGACTTAGGGAGTGGGGAGTGGGGGCTTACGGGCGGCGAGGACGATTTTTCTTGAGAAGGCACGTTTGGCCTGACCATCAAGGTGAATAGGGGCGGGAACAAGGCCGCAGTCCTGGAGCAGTGTGGTGATTTGCCGGTGGGTGAAGATCTGTTTGTGGCCATAACGGATGGTCGAGTAGAACTGACTTAAAAATAACGGGAGAGTGCCACTGCTTAAGCGATTAACGACCTGGCTGAGGCGGTAGCTGAATACCTCACGATCGGGGGTGTCGAGACAGAGCAGCCCGCCGGGTTTGAGCAGTGCCACTGCTGCAGCCAGGGTGGAATGTGGATCATCGACGTGTTCAATCACGTCCCACAGGGTGATCAGGTCGAAGCTTCCTGCGTAGCTGGATTGCCAGTAGGCATCCTCTGCCAGGTGTGGACTTAGTTCAAGATCGTTGGTTTCGCGGGCATAGGCGCGGCGTAATGCGCTCGGTTCAATGCCCAGTGCTGACGCTCCCTGCTGCTGCAACAGCAGGATAAACTGGCCGAGACCGGCGCCGATGTCGAGGGTCATGGCCCCAGCGAGGGAGCAGTGTTGCTCCACCAGTTGCAGTCGCAGGGGGTGGAGGTGCTTGCCCTCATCGATGCGTGATGCAATATAACGGCGTCCGGCAGAACTTAAGTTGGTGCTTTCTTCGCCGGCACTGCCGTCAAGCTGGTTAAGGAAATGAAAATCACAGTGGGGGCAACGGTAGATTGCCCCTTTGTCCAGGCGATAGGTCGGGGTGCTGCCGTCCTGGCCACACAGTTTGCAGCGGCTGAAGGGATCCTGGTAAGTTGGCATAGCTATGATTGATCATAAAATTTGTATTTGTGTCAATTGGTAAAATTGAATCAAGGGAGTCGTTGTGATTCTTGGTGTTACAGGTAATATCGCCTCGGGCAAAAGTTCGGTCTGCCGTGAACTGGCGCGTCGCGGGGCACAAGTGGTGGACGCCGATCAGTTGGCGCGTGAGGTGGTGGCGCCCGGCAGCCCGGTGCTGGAGCAACTGGTTGCTGCCTTTGGTGAGGATATACTCAAGGCTGACGGCAGTCTGGATCGTCAGTGTCTGGGTGACCTGATCTTTTCTGATCCGTCAGCGCGCGAACGCTTAAACGCCATTATCCATCCGGCGATTGCCGCATTATCAGCGCAGCGCCTGCAAAAGCTGCGTGATAGCGCCCCACTGGTTATTTATGAAGCGCCACTGCTCTATGAGGTGGGTGCCGAAACGCGGGTCGATAAGGTGCTGCTGGTGACCATCGACCCTGAGGTGCAACTGGCCCGCCTGATGGAGCGGGATGGTTTAGATGTTAGGAGTGCGCAGCAACGAATCGCAGCCCAAATGCCGCAGGAGCAGAAAATTGCCCGCGCTGATTACCTGGTTGATAACTCCTCCGGTCGCGCAGAAACCATTGCTCAGATTGAAAAACTCTGGCCATTATTGATGGGGGAGTTGCTGAATTCCTGATTCATGAATTCAAGGCAGCGTTGCAAAACATCATCGAGTTCGGGGTTTTCTGCGGTGGTGAGAACATGAGGAACATTATTGCCGTAAGTATGAAGTATTTTATGTGGGGTGCCGAGGCGCTCATAGAGCTTGAGGGCGGTGCCGGGAGCAATGGTCGCGTCGCCAGTGGAAGTCAGCACCAGCGTCGGTGTTTTGATCTGCGGCAGTATGCGGGGTATGTCCCGTAGTAGACGATTAATCTGGCTAATCGCCTTTAACGGGCGCAGGCTGTAGTAAAAATCCCTCTCGGACTGGTCGACAACACTCTTCTGATAAGGAAAAAAAAAGCTTAAAAAGCCGGCAAAAGGAGCAAGGTGATGACGCAATTGCAGAAAAGGGGAAAATAGCAGCAGTTTGTGCAGCGGTCGTTGTGAGGCCAGGGTCAGGGTAACCAGAGCGCCAGTACTTAAGCCGCCGACGCTGACGTTCATGCCACGGTCAGCGAGTTCGTCAAATGCGGCGCAGGCTGTTGTTACCCACTCGGCCGCCTTGCGCTTTTTCAGATCGTCAGGGCTGGTGCCGTGGCCGGGGAGCCGCACTCCGGCAACGGTATAGCGGTGATTATAAAGTGCTGTGGCGACCGGAAAGATCGATCTCGGGGTCGCGCCGAAACCGTGAATCAATACGACCGCTTGACCATTGGGTTGTTCCGGCGTCAGTAGAAAGGGAAAATTCTCGGGATGAATAACCCCTTCAGTCCGGGCGCGTTCCCGTTCTTCCTCAATCCAGCTCATAGTGTTTACCCGCAAATTTTTCTCACAAAAAAGGCCCCTGCTGCTAAGGGGCCTTCAATCTACTGTTGCTGGAACAAATCAGCCCGGGAAGCCGAGGCGGGTCGACAGCTCTCTGGCAGATTCAAGTACCAGCGGGGTCAGTTCACTTTGAATCCGCTCGTTGGAAACCCTCATGGTTGGACCGGAGATACTGATGGCACCAACGATGCGCCGGGTATAATCGCGGATAGGGGCAGCCAGACAGCGAACACTTTGATCAAGTTCCTCATCGTCAAGGGCGTAGCCCTGTTCGCGGATTTGCTGCAGTTCTTTGCGCATGGCTTCAGGACTGCTGATGGTGGTCGAAGTGTGTTGAACGTAGTCGATCTGCGGTAACAGGTCGTCGAGTTCCTCGTCGGTCATAAAGGCCAGGTGGACTTTGCCGGCAGCAGTACAATAGGCCGGTAGCCGCGAACCTACGCGAGAAACAACGCGAACAGTCAGGTTGGTCTCGACCACATCCAGATAGACAACGTGACGATCCTTATAGATGACAACGTAGGACGTTTCGTTGCTTTGCTCAACCATCCGTTCGAGAATCGGTTTGGCCTGACGCAACAACCCCATCTGCCTGATAAAGGTCTGCCCCAGTTCAAGCGCCTTGAGACCGAGACGATAGTTTTCCGTCGCCTTGTTCTGTTCAATATAACCCCGCGACTCAAGGGTGGCGAGCAGGCGAAAGACGTTATTTTTGTGGAGCTTAAGGCGCTTGCTCAGCTCTGTTACGCCAAGTTCATCCACGTCTTCATGAAACTGCTCAAGCAGATCCAGGGCATGGGAAACTGCCTGGATAATATATTCTGACTTGTCCTTTTTGACCATAGCTTCAACACCCCTATTTTTTCTGTTATGACTGTATAAAACGGCCCGGAGATTCTAGACCCGTACTGGAAACCTGTCAACGACTATCGGATCGTACATAAAAATACCATCGCTGTGAACCGAAAGTATAGAATGGTGTTTTACTTTTGTCTACAGAGAAGATTGGCTCATGGCGATTAATGGACAGATTTCATCAATTCTGCCAGCACGCTGGTCGCATAACTTCCCTTGGGAAGAGCAAATTCCAGGGTCAGACTGTCCGTTGTGGCACTGACAATTTTTGCTAGCTCCAGTGGTATCCGGAGCGGACGGCGCTCTCCCGGCATGGCCAGTCCGGGTGCCGGCTTCCAGCTGTCCAAGGTCAGGTCCGCAGCTTTGAGCAGCTCTGTTTCCGCTGCGCCCGGCTCGCCGGTCGCGATCATCACTTTGTGGCCGAACAGTGGCGCCGTCGGGCTGATCTCAAAGGTGTCGGCGCGCGGTTGTTCCAGCTCTGCTGATGCAACCAGAAAACAGGCGCCATTGACGTGTTTGTAGGCAATATCTCCGTCTTTGAGTTTTCCCAGTGTCGCAATCCGTGCATCCAGCAACTGATCAAAATAACGTGATTGCAAAGCCGATAAAAAAAAACGCAGACGTTGCTTTGGTAACCCATAAACAGCCTGCTTGTGAGATTTCCCCCGCAGCAGGTCACGTAACAGTCGTTGTTCGAGGCGCATAGCGCCGGGCAACTCTTTAAGCGCCTGTTCGAGTAGTCCGTGGCGGTAGGCCAATGCCGCTTTTTTCCAGCCTGGGTGATTGATTTTTTGTGGGTCGCCGAGCAGTTCCCGGCAGAATTCTTCATTGTCACCAAGTAGCAGCAGCTGTCCCAGTATCGCAGAGTTGCCCAAGACACCGTAACGTTGCTCGCCAAAACGATTGGGAACTCCGCATCGATGCAGCTTCGCAAGAATGGCTTCAGCCCGTGGTGCCGCGTTGGGTTTAACCTGGCCTACACGGATGGAGAAACGGTTACCGGCCAGATGGCCGAGGCGCAGTTTGTTGGTGTGGCGTTGAACATCAAGGATACGGGCATTGTTCAGATGAAGATGTTCCAGTTCCGGCTGTTTTGTCGCCGGGATGCTGAGCCACTGGCGAGTTAGGGCGCGACTGTCTTTCAGGCCGGCATAACCGATGTCGTTTTCCTTGAGTTGTAGCCCTCGTGCTAAGCGACTGATGAGCTCAGAGGTGCTGATCCCGCTTTTTTCGATCCACAGATACAGATGCTCGCCGCTGCCACAGCAAGGGTAAAGGGGTATTTCTTCAACCTCAAAATCTGTCGGAGTTTCTTTGTAGCTGCCACCAATACCGGGCAGATCGGCGGTGGCAAACTTCATGCGTCCTCCTGTGGCCAGGGGATGCGAAACCCTTTACTGATCGTTGGCGGTGCGATGGTCAGTCCTGCTTTTTTGATATAACGACTGAGGTAAATGGGCTGATGCAGATCGAGGAAGCGGCGCATATATTTGGAGACCGGATAATCTCCCAGATCGTTGGTGTAAGGGGTGCTGTTCAGGTTATCCAGGCGCGGGTCGTTATTGAGCAGCTCTGCTACTTCTTCGCCATAGTCGGTGAAATCGGTAGAGAAATTAAAAATGCCGTTGTCCTCCAGGCTATAAAGGGCGAGATCAATAAATTCGCTATTGACCAGGCGGCGTTTGCGATGGCGCTTTTTCGGCCAGGGATCGGGGCAATTGATGTAAAGCGCCCGCAGGCTATTGCCACCAAGATAATGGTACAGCAGGTAGCGGGCCTCCATGCGCATGACGCGGATGTTATCCAGTCCGGAATCTTCAACACGAGAACAGGTCGAGCGGCATCCCTGATTGAAAATATCGATGGCGAGAAAATTGTGTTCAGGTCGTTTGGCGGCTATCTGGACAATGAAATCGCCGATGCCGCAGCCGATTTCCAGTTCCAGCGGGCGCTGGTGAGGAAACAGGGCAGCACAGCTACCCCGCTTTTTCAGGGTTGCTTCCGCTACAAATACCGCTGAGTTGATCAGAATCATTCGCTGGGACATGGGATCTATTCTTTGTTAGCGCAGGTTGTAGAGATAGTTGCTGAGTTTATCGATTTCTTCAGCGGACAAGGTGGTATAGGTCAGCATTGACCGGCTTGCATCGCTGCCCGGATGGGCCACCAGGAACTTTGCGATTTCCGCGGTGGTTAAGCGCGTGCCAACCTCGGTCAGATCTGTTGCCGTCGATCCACCATATCCCAGGATGCGATGGCAACCGCGGCAGCCGAGGGCTTCGACCAACTGGATCGCCGAACCATCGGCGGCTGGAGGTGAGGAGGCGCTGACCAGGGCAGCAAAGGTCAGGGCGCTGCCCACAATGAGCAGTATACAAACGGTTAAAGAATGTTTCATGGGAGTCGTCCTTGGACATTTTAGGGACAACTGTACCTGTAGAGTAACGGCAATGCAACGGGAATTGCGGACGCCGATGTGGCGGTAAAAGGTTGCATTCACCGCAGGTGACGATTAATCTTTAGCGCGAAGACCGACGAAGCGGTTAACTAGTTTGAGGTTATGATGGAAATTCCCTTATCCCGACGTACTGCCCAGATCAAGCCTTTTCTTGCCATGGAATTGATGGAACGGGCTAATGTTTTGCAGGCTCAGGGACGCGATGTGATTTACCTGTGTCTCGGTGAACCCGATTTTCCGACACCGGCTGCTGTGGTTGCCGCTGCTGCTACGGCATTGGCGGAGAACGCAACCTCGTACACCCATTCCCTTGGTCTGCTCGAATTAAGGGAGCAGATCTGCCGGCACTACCTTCAGGTCTATGGTGTCGATATTGTGCCGGAACAGGTGATGGTGTCGGCCGGCACCAGTCCGCTGCTGCTGCTGCTTTTTTCAGTTTTGCTGGAGGAAGGGGATGAATTGATTTTCAGTGATCCCGGCTACGCCTGTTACCCAAGTTTTGTCCGTTTTGCCGGTGGGGTGCCGGTAGCGGTACAGACTGCAGCGAAAAATGGTTTTCAGCCACGGGTTGACGAGGTTCGATCAGTGTTATCGGAGCGTAGCCGAGGCTTGCTCATCAACTCCCCCTCGAATCCGGCCGGATCCACCTTGTCGCCACGGGATCTGGCCGAACTGGCGGAACTACCGATACCGATTATTTCTGATGAGATCTATCACGGTCTGACCTATGCTGGTGAAGAGCAGAGTATCCTCCAGCATACCCAGGAGGCTTTTGTCCTTGGTGGCTTCTCCAAGGCCTATGCCATGACCGGTTGGCGCCTGGGGTATCTGATTGCGCCACTGGCAGTTATGCGCCGCCTGCAGATCCTTCATCAGAACTTTATGATCTGCGCCAATCACTTCGTTCAGCGCGCCGGCATCGTGGCTCTCCGCGATTGTCAGGCCGAGGTTGCAGCGATGCGTGCTGTCTATAATCAGCGCCGCATCAAGCTGATTCAAGGTTTACGCCGCCTTGACTTCGGCGTGCATTTCGAGCCACAGGGGGCTTTCTACGTGCTCGCCGATGCCCGTCACATCGATGGTGATTCGCAACGGCTGGCTCTTGATATTCTCGAACAGACCGGGGTCGCTGTGACTCCGGGAGTTGACTTTGGTGCCGGCGCCGAAGGTTTCTTGCGCTTTTCCTATACCCGTCCGCAAGAGGACCTTGACCAGGCTCTGGAGCGAATTGCATTGTACCTGAAGCGGCGGGGTTGCCTGCCGGCCTGAACACGAAAGGACAGCTGTTATGCTGATTGTCATGCATCCTCATGCAACAAAAGAACAGATCGATGCGGTTGTTGCTGCCGTTAAGACCATGGGATTGATTGCCGAACCGATTCCCGGGAGCTTGCGCACGGCCATAGGCGTGCTGGGCAATCAGGGATATGTTGATGATTCCTCTATCCGCAATCTGTCCGGGGTGCGCGAGACCATCCATGTCAGCAAGCCCTACAAGCTTGCTTCGCGCGATTTTCACCCCCAGGCAACAATTGTCGATGTTGGCGGGGTGCGCTTTGGCAACGGTCAGAGGCCGGTGATGATTGCCGGCCCCTGCTCCATTGAGAGTGAAGAGCAGATGCAGGCGGCGGCGGCGGCGGTGAAGGCCGGCGGTGGCCAGATATTGCGCGGTGGCGCTTTTAAACCCCGCACCGGCCCCCATTCGTTCCAGGGGTTGGGGGTGGATGGCCTGGCATTGCTGCAGCGTGCCGGTCAGGCGCAGGGGTTGCCGGTGGTGACCGAGGTGATGCGCATTGAACAGCTTGATGCGGTTATGCGCCATGCCGACATGATCCAGATCGGTGCCCGTAATATGCAGAATTTCGATCTGCTCAAAGAGGTCGGCAAGTGTGGCCACCCGGTTCTGCTCAAGCGTGGAATGAGCGCGACCCTGGAGGAGTTTCTGGCGGCGGCGGAGTATATTCTGGCTGAAGGGAATCCCAGGGTGGTGCTGTGCGAACGCGGTATCCGCACCTTTGAACGGGCTACCCGTAATACCCTCGATTTGTCGGTTGTTCCCCTGATCAAGGAGCTCAGTCATCTGCCGATTATCGTTGACCCCAGCCATGCTACCGGCAAGCGCTCCCTGGTTGCGGTCATGACCCGTGCCGCTTTGGCAGCCGGTGCCGACGGCATCATGGTCGAGGTTCATCCTGATCCGGCCAGGGCACTGTGTGACGGTGCCCAGAGTCTGTCCGGTCCCGAGTTTTGTGATCTGATGGAGAGCGTCCGCAAGCTGCTCGGGTTTCTTGGTTTTGCGACTAACTGATATGCCATTGATGAACCCGGGCTGCTCATCAGCAGCGGATATGTGAGGCGATGACAAGTTTGCTGGCGGATATTGCCGTTAATGCGCCGGTGCGCAACCTGTTCAGCTACCGGGTGCCGCCAGCGCTGGCTGACAAGCTGGCGGTCGGAGCACGGGTGCAGGCCCCCTTCGGACGGCGCGCCATCATCGGTGTTGCAGTGCGTCTTTATCAGGGCGATGGCAGCGAGCTCAAGGAGTTGCGGGATTGCCTTGATGAGTCTCCTCTACTCGATGACCAACTGCTGCGCCTGTTGCGCTGGGCTGCTGACTATTATCACTATCCCTATGGTCAGGTGATAAAAAACGCCCTGCCCGGTGGCTTGATGAGAAGCAGCGGTCAGACCGAAATTGCCACTGAACACCGGTATCGGCGGATCAATAGTGACATCCGGCCTGCGGGACGGCGGCAACAGCAGATTCTCAGCTGGATTGAACAGCAGGGTGGTGCCGGCGTCAGTCAGATCCGCACAGCATTTCCCTCCCCGACCGCCGTGTTGAAACGCCTGGTGGAACTCGGTTGCCTGGAACAGCGTGCCGGTGAGCGTTTGCGTGATCCTTTTTTGCTTGAACCGATTCCCCAGGATAAACAGCTGACCCTCAATGATTTTCAGCGTCAGGCCCTCGAACAGATTACCGCAGCGTTGAGCGCCCGGCGGTTCCAACCCTTCCTGCTGCATGGCGTGACCGGCAGCGGGAAAACCGAAGTCTACTTGCGCTCTGTTGCCGAATGTCTGCAACAGGGGCGCCAGGCGTTGATTCTGGTGCCTGAGATTTCGTTGACCCCACAGCTGGTATCACGTTTTCGTGCCCGTTTTGAGCCCCTCGGGGAGCAGATTGCCACCCTTCATAGCGGTCTGTCTGCCGGTGAACGTTACGATGCCTGGCGCGCCATTACGCGTGGGCAGGTTAATATTGTCATCGGCGCGCGGTCGGCGATTTTTGCCCCCTTGCCACAGCTTGGCCTGATCATTGTTGATGAAGAACACGACGCCAGTTACAAGCAGGGAGAAGGTTTCCGCTATCATGCCCGTGACCTGGCGCTGGTGCGTGGACAGCAACAGCAATGCCCGGTGGTTCTCGGCAGCGCGACGCCCTCATTGGCCAGCTATTATCGCTGCGAGCAGGACAACTGCACCCTGTTGCCTTTGCCCGAGCGGGTACATGCCGGTGCCCTGCCGGCGGTTGAACTAGTCGATCTGCGCAGCGAAACGCTGCGCGGGGTCCTGGCAGAATCCTTGATCGCCGCTATCACGACCGCACTGGAACAGCGCCAACAGGTGCTGCTGTTGCTCAATCGTCGTGGCTTTGCCCCCTTTTTGCTCTGTACCGACTGTGGCACCAGTTTTCACTGCCCCAACTGTGAAATTACCTTGACCTATCATCAACGCCAGCGCCGCATGATCTGTCATTATTGCGACTATCAGGATCAGGTTCCGGAAGTCTGCCCGGCGTGTCGCGGAGAACGGATCATCCCGCAGGGAGCAGGGACCGAACGTCTTGAGGAGGACCTGGCGGAGTTGTTCCCTGCGGCACGAATTGCCCGCATGGATCGCGATACCACGCGCACCAAGGGCAGCCACCAGCGCATTGTTAACGGGATGATGACAGCAGAGGTCGATATCCTGGTGGGTACCCAGATGATTGCCAAGGGGCACGACTTTCCCAATGTCGCGCTGGTCGGCGTTCTTGGGGCCGACAGTCTGCTGAACCTGCCCGACTTTCGTTCCGCTGAGCGCAGCTTTGCCCTGCTGACCCAGGTTGCCGGGCGTGCTGGACGGGCCGTTGGTGGTGGCAAGGTATTTATTCAGACCTATCACCCCGAGCATTTTTCCCTGACCTGTGCTGCCGCTCAGGATGTTGAGGACTTTTACCTGCAGGAGCTCCCTTTTCGGCGTGAACTGGGTTACCCTCCTTGCGGTCACCTGGTTAATCTGATCTTTTCCGGTAATAATGGCGATCAGGTCAACAGTAGCGCGACCAAATTGGCTCGTCATCTGCAGTCGGTTGCCGGTGATGTCGAAATTCTTGGGCCGAGTCCATGTCCCTTGACCCGCCTGCGCGGCAAATACCGTTACCAGATTCTGCTCAAATCCCCCTCACGCCCCCCTTTACGGCGCATGTTGGTCGCTGTAGACAGCGCCGCCACTGAATTGCCGCGGCAGGTTTCGATCCATATTGATATTGATCCCCTGGATATGTTCTGATAGCAGCTTGTTGGTGCTTGTCTGTTTGCTCCCCTGACAGTAGTTAGAGGTTGTGGTATGTGTTTTCGTGCTTTGCTGATCGCAGGTCTGTTCCTGGTATTGATTGCCGGTTGTGCCAAAAGGCCGCCAGTCGATATTGAACCGCCGGTCGTTGAACCCCCAGTCTTTGAAGTGCCGGCACTGACGCCGGTCGAGTGGGAACATCTTGACGGTTGGCAGGATGATTATCCGTTGCCGGCGCTGGAGGCCTTTCGTAACAGCTGCGTGTCCCTGAAATGGCGTGATCAATGGCGCGAAGTTTGCTCTCTGGCCGCTCAGCTCGATGTGGTTGACGTGCTGACGGTGCGCCATTTTTTTGAGCAATATTTTACCCCCCATCAGGTACGTAACCTCGATGGCAGCACCAGCGGCCTGATGACCGGCTATTATGGGCCCGAGTTGCTGGGCAGTCGCGTATCGACGGAGGAATATCGCTATCCACTGTATCGGCAACCCGATGATATGCTGATTATCGCCCTCGATTCGGTCTATCCTGAACTTGGCAATTACCGTTTGCGTGGGCGCCTGGAAGGCAACCGCGTGGTTCCCTATTTTGACCGTGAACAGATTGATTTCGGCGAAGACCCGTTGGTTGGCCATGAACTCTTCTGGGTCAAAGATCCAGTTGATCTGTTTTTTCTGCATATTCAGGGCTCCGGCAGTGTACGTCTGCCCGATGGCGAGCGGGTGATTGTTAATTATGCCAACCAGAATGGCCACCCTTATCGCTCCATCGGCCGCTTGCTTCTTGATCGCAACGAAATGACCCGTGACCAGATGTCGATGCAGAATATTAGGCGCTGGGTTGCCAACAACCCCGAGGCGGGGCAGAAACTGCTGGCGGAAAATCCCAGCTATGTGTTTTTCCGGGAACTGCCGGCCGGCACGATTTCTCCGCCGGGTGCTATGGGGGTGCCTCTGACCCCGTTACGCAGTCTGGCGGTTGATCCGCGTACCATTCCGCTGGGGGCGCCGGTTTTTTTGTCGACCATTTTCCCCGGCACCGAAGATCAGCCCTTGCGCCAACTGATGGTTGCCCAGGATACTGGTGGGGCGATCAAGGGGCGGGTGCGTGGCGATTTCTTCTGGGGGATGGGCAACGAAGCCGGAGAATTCGCCGGGCGGATGCGTCATCCGGGAGAGCTTTGGGTGCTCTTGCCGCGAACGTTGGAGAATCCTCAAGTCAAATGATAGTCAAAATGTAACTATTCACTGCTGACCTTGCGCAGGGTCGGGGCTCCTGTGGCAAGGGTGTTTGTCGCCATGGATGGCGACAACAAGCGGTCATGGATGACGAAAAGCGTCCCTTGAAATAGGATCCCCGAGCCGGTGCTGAACAGATACGTCAAAATATTTGAACTCAGGAACTGACTGGAGCAGATTGATGACGGAACAACCTAAACATGTTCTGGTGACCAGCGGATTAGTCCGTAACGATGAGGGTCAGTTACTGCTGGTCAAGCATCGTCTGCGGGGGTGGGAGCTGCCCCAGGGGCGGGTGGAAGAAGGGGAGGGGCTGGTTTTCGCCTTGAGTCGCGAAATTCTTGAAGAAACCGGGGTGACCGTGAGTCATGCGCGGCTGGCGGTTATCTGGTCGAAGGTGAGTCATCCTGCCGCTGTTATTTTCTGTTTTGTTGCCCGCTATGCTTCCGGTAGCCTGCAGCCGAGTGACGAGACCCCTGAGGTCATCTGGTGCAGCGATGCCGACGCAAAACGGCTGGTGAGCCATCCGGTCAACCGCGATCGGATGGCATCAGTCTTTACTTATGCCGGCACCCTGAGATTACATAGCTATGCGACGGGACCCTATCGGGTTTTGAGCTGATAGATTGCTTTACCTGACAGGCTTGCGAAAGGAGTCAGCTGGTTATGAATGACGATAAACCAAAGACATCATCACAACATGTGCAGGAAATCGAGAATCAGGAATGGCGGGAGTCCCTCGATTATGTGCTTAAGGAGCATGGGCCTGAGCGAGTGCAGCAGCTTCTGCGCCAATTACAGATTCGTGCCCAGGAACAGGGGGTCAGTGTTCCTTTTACCGCCAACACGCCCTATATCAACAGTATTCCCCGCGCCCAGCAGCCGATTCATCCGGGCAATCAGGAGCTGGAGCGGAGAATCAAGTCGATTGTGCGCTGGAATGCCATGGCCATGGTGGTGCGCGCCAACCGCGAATCAAGTGGCATCGGTGGCCATATATCAACCTACGCCTCGGCGGCGACCCTGTGGGAGGTGGGTTTTAACCATTTCTGGCGCGGGCGCACCGACGATTTTATCGGCGACATGGTTTACTTTCAGGGGCATGCCGCACCGGGGGTCTACGCCCGGGCCTTTTTAGAGGGGCGCTTAAGTGAAGATGACCTGAAGAATTTCCGTCGGGAGCT
The DNA here is from genome assembly GCF_059864205.1 of Pelovirga sp. Classification (NCBI taxonomy): domain Bacteria; kingdom Pseudomonadati; phylum Thermodesulfobacteriota; class Desulfuromonadia; order Geobacterales; family Geobacteraceae; genus Pelovirga; species Pelovirga sp. The sequence goes on along the minus strand of NZ_JCBCBS010000074.1, from coordinate 9,723 downwards.
GGACCCGAAGGGTGGTCTGTCGTCTTATCCTCATCCTTTTCTGATGCCTGATTTTTGGGAGTTCCCTACCGTTTCCATGGGGTTGACCGCCTTAAGTGCGATCTATCAGGCGCGCTTTAATCATTATCTGGTTGACCGCGGGCTGCGCAAGTCAAGCGGGCGCAAAGTCTGGGCCATGCTTGGTGATGGTGAAATGGATGAGCCGGAATCTTTAGGTGCCATCACCCTGGCGTCACGGGAAAAGCTCGACAATCTGATCTTTGTCGTCAACTGCAATCTGCAGCGTCTTGATGGGCCGGTACGTGGCAACGGCAAGATCATGCAGGAACTGGAAGCGGCCTTCCGCGGTGCCGGCTGGAACGTTCTCAAGGTTGTCTGGGGGGGAGATTGGGATCCTTTGCTGGAGGCAGACCGCTCCGGTAAGCTGGTCAAACGTATGGACGAAGTTCTTGATGGCGAGATGCAGCGCTATACAGCCACCAACGGCGCCCATGTACGCAACGATTTCTTTGGTCGTTACCCCGAGCTGCTGGAGCTGGTGAAGGATTTCACCGACGAGCAGCTCGGTGCTTTAAGAAGGGGAGGCCACGATCCGGTCAAGGTGCATGCAGCCTACAAGGCGGCGGTGGAGCACAAGGGTTCGCCAACAGTGATTCTCGCTCAAACGATTAAGGGCTATGGTTTGGGTGAGGCAGGAGAAGGGAAGAACATCACCCATTCCCAGAAAAAACTCAACGAGGATGAGCTCAAGGAATTTCGTACCCGGTTCAATATCCCGATCAGTGATGATCAGATCGCCGCTGCGCCCTTCTACAAACCGGCGGATGACAGCCCGGAGATGCAGTATCTTAAACAACGGCGTAAAGAACTTGGTGGATCCCTGCCGAAGCGTTTTTCCGGCAGTCAGCCGATGGCCTGTCAGACTGACTGGCTGGTACAGGAGTACCTCGGCGGTTCAGGTGAGCGTGAGTTGGCAACCACCATGGCATTTGTCCATCTGCTGGCCAAATTGTTGCGGGATGATGAGATCGGCAAGTTGATTGTTCCTATCGTGCCGGACGAGGCACGGACCTTCGGCATGGAGGGGCTGTTCCGGCAGGCGGGGATTTACAGTCATGCCGGCCAGCTCTATGAGCCGATCGACAAGGGTAGTTTGCTGTTCTACAACGAAAAAAAGACCGGCTCCATTCTTGAAGAGGGGTTAAGTGAAGCCGGTTCCATGGCTAGCTTTATCGCCGCCGGTAGCGCTTATTCCAATAATCAGGTGCAGACCATCCCCTTCTATACCTTCTACTCCATGTTCGGGTTCCAACGCGTTGGCGACCTGATCTGGCAAGCCTGTGATAGCCGGGCCCGCGGTTTTCTCATCGGTGCGACCGCTGGCCGTACTACCCTGGCCGGCGAGGGGCTGCAGCATCAGGATGGTCACAGCCAGGTGCTGGCCCTGACGCCGACCAAGATCAAGGCCTATGATCCGGCCTTTGCCTACGAACTGGCCCTGATAATTCAGGATGGCCTGACCCGCATGTATTGCCATCAGGAGGATCTGATCTACTACCTGACGGTCACCAACGAAACCTACCAGATGCCTGCCATGCCAAAGGAAAAGGGGGTGCGCGAGGGAGTGCTCAAGGGGCTCTACCGGTTCCGTGGGACCGGACTCAAAGGACAACAGGCCCGGGTTCACCTGTTCGGTAGCGGCGCGATTCTGAACGAGGTGATCAAGGCGCAGACATTGCTGGAGGAAAACTACGATGTGGCCGCCGATGTCTGGAGTGTGACCAGCTACAAAGAGTTGTATCAGGATGCCATCGAGGTTGAACGCTGGAATCTGCTGCATCCAGGCAAGAAACCGCGTAAACCCTACCTTGCCCAGGTGCTGGAGAAAGAGGAGGGGATCTTTGTTGCTGCCTCCGATTATATGAAGGTGCTGCCGGCCGTTCTGGCCAAGTGGCTGCCCGGACCTATCCATTGTCTTGGGACCGACGGATTCGGTCGCAGTGACAGTCGTGAGCGCCTGCGTGACTTCTTTGAGGTTGATCAGCGTTATATCGCCCTGGCGGCGCTGTACCAGTTGGCGGAACAGGAAGGCGGCTCGATGAAAACGGTGCAGCAGGCTCTCAAGGATTTCAATATTGATCCCGATAAATTAAACCCGCATCAGGACTAGAGGATAGGTTATGGCGATTGAAATAGTTGTCCCGCAAGTCTCCGATGGTGTTACCTCCGGAACGGTAATTTCTCTGGCGGTGGCGGTCGGTGATGAGGTGACGGAAGATCAGACCCTGCTGGAACTTGAAACGGATAAAGCGGTCGTGGCGATCCCGTCGCCACAGGCCGGAAAAATCAGCGAGATCCGGGTTGCGGAAGGCGACCAGGCCGAGGTCGGTGCGGTGATCATGTTGTTGGAAGCTGCCGGTAAAGAAGAAAAAACGCCTGAGGTTGATCGTGAAAATGATGAGCCGCAGAAAGACGTCGCTGCACAACCAGCCACTGCGCAGCGTCCGAAACCGTCTTCTTCCACTGATGAAGAAGAACAAGCAGCCGACCAGCCTCCTCTCGATCTGACAACGCGGCGTAGCGCCGATCTGGTGGCCCCGGCGGCACCCTCGGTGCGACGCATTGCGCGCGAACTGGGGGTTGATATTTATCAGGTGCAGGGCTCCGGTCCCGGTGGGCGGGTCAGTGAAAAGGATGTCCGCGAGTTTGTCCGCACAACCATGGAGCAGGTGACTGGTGGGGTTGCGGTCAGTACCGGTGAATTCCGTGGTCTTCATGCCCAGCGCCTGCTGCCCGATTTCAGTCAATGGGGCAAAATAGAACGCAAACCCCTGTCACGGGTGCGCCAGGTGACCGCTGATGCCATGGGCTATGCCTGGTCGACTATTCCGATGGTGACCCAGTATGACCGGGCGGCTGTGGGTGCGCTGGAATCCTATCGGCAGGAGTACAACAAGACCCATCCCGATCAAAAATTGACCATGACCGCTATCCTGCTGAAAATCTGTGCGGTGGCGTTAAAGCGCTTTCCACAATTTAACAGCAGCCTCGACCTGGCAGCGCGCGAATTGATCTACAAAGACTATGTGCACATCGGTGTCGCGGTTGATACCCCCGGTGGCTTGCTGGTACCGGTTGTGCGTGATGCGGACAGCAAGGGGATTGTTGCTCTGGCGGCCGAGCTTAACGAACTGGCGGAAAAAACCCGTGAGCGCAAAATCAGTCCGGTGGAGCTGGAAGGGGGCACCTTTACCATCAGTAACCTCGGCGGAATAGGAGGTAGCGCCTTTACCCCGATTGTCTACGCACCCCAGGTGGCGATCCTCGGCGTGTCGCGTACCGAAACCCGGCCGGTCTGGAACGGTCAGGAGTTTGTACCGCAGCAGATGATGCCCTTGAGTTTGAGTTACGATCACCGGGTGATTGACGGTGCTGATGGTGCGCGCTTTCTGCGCTGGATTTGCGAGGCGCTGGAACAGCCGCTTAACCTGGTGATGTGAGGAAATTGTTGGTGGGCGGGTGTGGCATCGGGACTCCCATGCCAAGGGACGCGATTGTTCCCCGTAGGGTCGTCCATGACCGCTTGACTGTCGCCGTCCATGGCGACAGTCACCCTTGGCACGGGAGCCCCGACACCACACCGAGGTAAAGTGGTGGAAACTCCATTAAGCTAACATTCATGGAAAGATAGAGAGTTTTTTATGAGTATTGATGTAGTAGTGCCGCAGGTTTCGGATGGTGTGACATCGGGTACGGTAATTTCCGTGGCGGTCAGTGTTGGTGATCAGGTTGAAGCGGATCAGACCCTGATCGAGCTGGAAACAGACAAGGCGGTGGTGGCAATTCCTTCGCCATCAGCAGGTCGTGTCCGTGATCTCAAGGTCGCGCAAGGAGATACGGTAGAGGTGGGGGCGGTAATTGCCGTGCTGGAGGAATCAGCAGCGGGCATTTCAGCAGTTAAAACTGATAAATCACAAGAGGCTGCTGCGGACGAAAAGCTTGAAGAGACTGACCGCGATGAAGCAGAAAAGCAACCATCTGGCGCGAAGCCTGCCGCACATTCAAAAGTGCCGGGCAAGGACCTGGTCGTTATCGGTGCCGGTCCCGGTGGTTACCATGCAGCTTTTAAGGCGGCGGAGTTAGGGCTCTCGGTAACCTTGATCGATCCCGAGGAAAATCCCGGCGGGGTCTGTCTGCACCGCGGCTGCATCCCTTCTAAAGCACTGTTGCATGTTGCCAAACTGATTACCGAAACACAGGAGTCAGCAGCTATCGGCATCACATTTTCCAGACCGAAGATCGATGTCGACCGGGTCCGCGCATGGAAAAATGAAGTGGTCGAAAAGCTGACCGGTGGTCTGGGGGCAAAGGTCGAGAAGCAGAAATTGACCTATATCAGAGGGACGGCACGATTCCAGGATGCTCACCATCTCGAAGTAACGGATATGAACGGCAAAACCAGCGAGCTTGAATTTTCTCAGGCGCTTCTGGCGACCGGGTCGCGGCCGATCATGCTCCCCGGTATTGCCGCAGGCAGTCAACGGATTATCGATTCGACCGGAGCCTTGAATCTGGTCGATGTCCCTGGTTCCCTCCTGGTGGTTGGTGGTGGTTACATCGGTCTTGAGCTTGGCAGTGCCTATGCGGCGCTGGGGAGCAAGGTCACCGTAGTGGAGATGACCGATGGTCTGCTCCCCGGTTGTGATCGCGATCTGGTGTCCTTGTTGAAACGGCGGTTGGATAAAACGTTCGAAGAGATTCTGCTGAAAACCAAGGTTGTTGAATTGAAAGAACAGAAAAATGCGGTCGCTGTTACCCTGGAGGATAAAAAAGGGCAGTCGACTAGCCGGCGCTTCGACAAGGTCCTGATCGCCATTGGGCGTAAACCCAACACCGAACAGCTGGGTTTGGAAAAGACTCAGATTAAAAAGAATGAAAAAGGTTTTATTGACGTTGATGGTCAGCAGCGCACTGCTGAATCCCATATTTTTGCCATCGGCGATATCGCCGGTGAACCGATGCTTGCCCATAAGGCCTATGCTGAAGCCGAGGTTGCTGCAGAGGTTGCCGCCGGTGGCATGGCAGTCTACGAGCCGCGGGCGATTCCGGCGGTGGTTTTTACCGATCCGGAAATCGCCTGGTGCGGTTTGACCGAAACGCAAGCGCGCGAGCGGAAGATCAAGGTCAAAACCGCCAAACTGCCGTGGCGTGGTAATGGGCGCTGCCTGACCCTGGGGCGTGATGACGGACTGACCAAGTTGATCGTTGACCCTGATACTGATCGGATTCTGGGTGTCGCCGTCGCCGGACCGGGTGCCGGTGAGTTGATCGCGGAAGGGGTGCTGGCGATGGAGATGGCGGCGCTTTCGGAAGATCTGCGCAAGACCATTCACCCTCATCCGACCCTGTCAGAAACGCTCTATGATGCAGCGAGGATGCTGTTTAAGGGGGAATCGACTTCCCGCTAGCAGGCGAAATGATGGGAGTCAGCTTGTGAGCAGACTCAGGGTTTCCTGGGCGGCAGCTTCAAGGACCTGAGCGTGAGCCGCAAAGTCGAGAACGGTAATCCGTTCGCGGATGGTGCGGGCATTACGGGCGGCCAGAAGAAATTCTTCTTCCGTCAGGCGCAGTTCCGTCAAGGTAAATCCGGCGCCTACGCGTCGGAACAGGTCGACAAAAAACTCCGGTGAACGTACTCCGGCAAAGAGTTGTTGTAACGCCGGCCACTGTTGGGGGAGTAAATCATCGAACTGCAGCAGGGCTTTGCGCTTGTTGTTGAATTGCTGCTCAATTTCAGCCCGGTAACTGCCCCAGATAGCAGCAATGCGTCCGGCATCGGCGGCAAATATCTGCGCCGCCCGACGCGGCAGTTCCGACCCTTTAAGCTTTGCCAGGCGGCGGTAGCAAGCGGCAGACAGCAGAATGCCCGCACCCACCTGCAGACCATGGGTCGCGTTCTTGTTCCCACCCTGGAGGTCGCTGTGAATCGGACAAGTCAGATCGAGATTCTGCGAAGTGGCCGGCAGTTTGACCTGCTGGTGATCGGCGGTGGCGCCACTGGTACCGGTATTGCTCTGGATGCCGCTTGCCGGGGTTTGAACGTTGCCCTGGTGGAAAAGAACGATTTCTCTGAAGGAACCAGCAGTCGCAGTACCAAGCTGGTTCATGGGGGGGTGCGCTATCTGGAGATGGCGGTCAAAAAACTTGATCGCGTGCAATACAACCTGGTCCGTGATGGTCTGCGTGAGCGGGGGCTGCTATTGAAAAACGCCCGCCATCTGTCCAACCGCCTGGCATTGGTGACCCCCTTATATCGCTGGATCGACATCCCCTATATTTTCAGCGGGCTGAAACTGTATGACATACTTGCGGGGCGACAGAATATTGGTCACAGTCGTCTGCTCAGTCGCAAGGAAGCTCTGCGGCGGTTCCCCGCTCTTAAGGCTGAGGGGCTGAAAGCCGGCGTCCTTTATTATGACGGCCAGTTTCATGATGCGCGGATGGCGTTGACCCTGGCATTGACTGCTGCCCGGCAGGGGGCGGTGGTGACCAACCACCTGGGAGTGACCGGGATGGTCAAAGATAAAGGCAAGATCTGCGGCGCTGAGGTGACCGATGTTCTGAGCGGTGCTGCCTGGACGATCTCGGCCCGTGGCGTGATCAACGCCGGCGGTCCCTTTATTGACAGCATCCGTCAGCTCGATGATCCGGCTGTCGCACCCATGCTCAAGGTCAGCAGCGGTATTCATCTGATTCTCGACAAGCGCTTCGCACCGCCGGATACCGGGTTGATGATTCCGGCCACAGAGGACGGTCGGGTGCTCTTTATCCTCCCCTGGGAAGGGCATGCCCTGGTGGGAACAACCGATGAGCCGGCCGAGTTGTCTGAGCATCCGCCGGCGACGGATCGGGAAATCGATTATCTATTGCGCCATGTCGGTCGTTATTTTAACCTGAAAGTCGGTCGTGACGATATCAAGGCGGTATGGTCCGGTCTGCGCCCCCTGATTTCCGACCCTGAAACCGCAGACACCGCCCACCTGGCACGGGATTATGTTCTGGCCAAAAGTTCTTCCGGTTTGCTGACAATCGCCGGAGGTAAGTGGACCACCTATCGTAAAATGGCTCAGGATACCGTCGATCATGCCCTGAAGATGTTTATGCTGAAGGCACCGCAACCACAATGTCGAACCGAACATTTGCCGTTGATCGGCAGTGCCGATTATGATGAGCAGGGGGGAGCAAATAGATTAATGTCCGACTTTGGTTGTGACGCTGATATCGCAGCATATCTCCACCGGAATTACGGTGATCAGGCCGATCAGGTCGCGGTAATGGCTGCGGAACAGGGCTTTGCGCGATTGGCGGCGGGGCATCCGGCTCTTGAAGCCGAAGTCGTTTATGCGGCCCGCTGCGAGTTTGCGGTACGGGCTATTGATGTCCTTGCACGGCGGACTCCGCTGGCACTGCTCGATCGCCGTGCCGCTGTCGCAGCCATGCCGCGTGTTCTTGAGTTGCTGGCGGCCGAATTAGGCTGGAGTCACCAGCGCTACGCTGAAGAACAGGCCTTGACTCGACAGCGTCTGGAAGAGGCTCTTTAGCAACGGCTGACACTCCGACCTATACTCCGCGGTTACTCTGTCTGCCAGCCGCCGCCCAGGGTTTTGAACAGGGTGGTGGCGGCATTGAGGCGGTCACGGGTCGCTTCCGTCAGGGCCAGCTCGGCGCCCAGCAGCTGGCGCTGGGCGTCAAGAACCTCGATAAAACTGCTGTACCCCTCCTGATAGCGTAACTCAACCAGCTCCAGGGTCTTTTGCGCCGCTTCCTGCTGGCGGCGCAGGGCGGTCTCGCGCTCAGCAATAGTACTCGTCAACAGAAGTGCATCGCGTACTTCGCGAAAGGCGGTCTGGACGGTGATCCGATAGCTGGTCTCAGCCTGATCGCGCAAGGATTTGACCGTTTCGACGCGGGCACGGTTGCGGCCGAAATCGACCAGAGGTCCGAGAATCGCTCCGCTGATCCCCCAGGTTTCGGTCGAGCTCTTGAGCAGATCGTCAATATCACCGGCGACACTGCCAAGAAACAGGGCCAGATTAAACCGTGGCAGGCGCTCAGCCATGGTTACTCCCAATTGGGCATTGGCCGCCATCAGGGTGGCCTCGGTCGCACGGATATCGGGGCGGCGTTCAAGCAGCTCTGAAGGGAGAAAGTCCGGGAGGGCTGGTTGCGGGGTTAACTGATCCAGCCGGCTATCACCAAAGTCGAGGGTTCCCATCAGTTCTGCCGGACTCATGCCGGTTAATACTGCCAGAGCACTCTCCAGACGGGTTACCTGCTCCTGACGCAGGGGGATCAACGCCCTCACCGCCTCCCATTCCGAGCGGGCCTGCTGCAGTCCTAGTTGGTCAATGATCCCGCCATCATAGCGGATTTGCTGTAATTCCAGGCTGTCTCGGCGCAGGCCCAGGGTGTGTTCGGTGATACGCAGCTGTTCCTGGGCTGCCCGCAGGTTGGTGTAGGTGCTGATCAGATCGCTGATCAGTTGCAGTTGGACGGCAGCGTGACTGTATTGTGAGGCTTCGAACTGGGCCAGGGCGCTTTCACGGCTACGCGCCAGCCGCCCCCAGATGTCGACCTCGTAACTGAGCATGCCGGTGAGGGAAAAACTGTTGTTGATCGCTCCGGCAGAGACGGCGGCGGACTGCTGACTGCGTGCCGCTTCGGCTTGACCATCAAGGCTCGGCATCCGTTGTGCGGCGGCAAATCCCAGCCGCGCATGGCTTTCACGGATGCGCTCCAGTTGCAGGCGCAGGCTGAGATTGTCACTGAGAGCGCGCTCAATCAGCTGGGTCAAGAGCGGATCCTGGTAATAGTTCCACCAGTCGTCTTCAATCTCTGAGATGTGATGGTCAGCACTGGTTTCAGCCTGTTGCCATTGATCAGGCAGATCAACATCCGGGCGTTGATAATCGGGTCCGATGCTGCAACCACCGAGCAGCAGTGCACAAAGGGTAACTGACAGGATCAGAGTTTTCATGGATTGGCGGCCTTTCGTTTATTCAGGCGGTCCCGCCGCCGGGTCGCAATATCTTCAAGCAGTTTGTAAAACAAGGGAACAAAAAACAGCGCCAGTGAGCTGGCAGCGACCATGCCACCGACCACCACCGTGCCGATTTCCTGGCGACTGGCAGCACCGGCACCGCTAGCAAAGACCAGGGGGAGGGTACCGATGATGAAGGTCAAGGCGGTCATCATGATCGCCCGGAAACGTTGTCTGGCTGCTTCGGTAGCGGCTTCCAGGGAGCTCATGCCGGCGCGGCGATTCTGGGCGGCGAATTCAACAATGAGAATCGCATTTTTCGCCGCCAGGCCAATCAGCACTAGCAGACCGACCTGAAAATAAATATCACTCGGGAAACCGCGGGTCCAGGCTGCCAGAGCCGCACCTAAAACGGCAAAGGGGATGGCCGAGGCGACAGCCATGGGCAGGGTCCAGCGTTCGTATTGGGCAGCGAGAATCAGAAACACCATCAGCAGTCCCAATCCGAACGCTGCGGCACCGGTGCCGGCTGCGGCATCGAGTTGATAGGCTTCGCCGATCCAGCCCAGCACTGTATTGTCGCGGCCAAGACTGTTAGCAACCTCTTCCATGGCAAATTTAGCCTGGCCACTGGTGAACCCCGGTGCCGGATCGGCGAGAAGTTTTGCTGAGGTGTAGAGGTT
>NZ_JCBCBS010000048.1:0-1398 GCF_059864205.1 Pelovirga sp. | reverse complement strand
GGTGACAAAAAGAAGGAGCAGGGCAGGATGTCGCAACGGCCACGAAAATTGGGACTGAATCAGGAAAGGCACCAGAAACAGGTGGCTGTAGAGGAAAAGTGGCCTATCAATATGTGCTGGCCTGATGCAATATGTCCAGATCTTTTTGAAAAAAAAGAAAAGAAAAAACAGTACCAGTCCAAAAAGAAAAATGCCCCCTTCGGCCAGCAGTTGCAAATATTCGTTATGAGCCCATAAAGTGGACTTCATCGCTTCGAATTCGACAAAACCGAGCAGATCATGCGCTACCGGCCCATAACCGTTCATCAGGAAACGATAGTTATCGAGTCCCACACCCAACCATGGGTGATCAAGAAAAATCAGGATGGCGCTGGTCCAAAAGACAAAACGACCAGAGGGGTTGGTACCGGTATCGGAAAAAGAGCGGGTTGCAACAACTTCTTCAATTCCCACAACCAAGGCAAGTCTGGAGAAAGTAAAGGCGACCGCAAGGGACATTAAAATTAAAAAAAATTCTTTGCGTGCGCTGTGATCTTCTGCCAAATAACGTTTACTGACAATCAACCAAAGCATAAAACAAAGGATCAGGAAGAGCCCAAGAAAGCCTCCTTTCGATCGTGTCAAAAAAAAGGACGTTGCGACAACAAGCACTGGCACAAAGCGAAGCAAACCAATCCATGACGGTTGATAGCTGTACTTAACAAAGTTATGCAAATAACGATACAGAGAGACGAGCAGTGTGAGGGATAAAAAAAGGGCGAAAAGATTTGACTGCCCATAAGGCCCGGAAATGCGGGGATCGTTATCAGCGGGAAGCAGATAGGGGATCAAGGGGGTTTGCGTTACTCCGCATATGTGAAAGTAAAAATACTCATATAAGCCGAGTAGGGCAGCCAACAGTCCAAAAAGTAAAAAGACATCGATGAAGGTTTCAATGAAATCATGCCGGACGCGGGAAAAGTTAGTGATCAGAAAAAAAACTAGAAGATAAACCCCTAAAACCCCAAGTAAATAAAAAGACCATATACTGTAAGCAGCATAAAAAGAACCCATAAAAAAAAGCAGCCAGAAAGCAAATCCCCAAGTGTGCCCATCCGACAAAAAAAAATATCGTGACTGGGAAAAAAGATATCCACAACTGATGAACGACGCGAACGACACGACATAAAGCGCTCCCACATCTCCGGTCGCAGCGAGAAAGGAGGGGTTGACAAACTGCATTATCAGCAGCACCACCGCAATCACAGCAGGAAGAATGTTATTTTGTCCGCGCCAAGCAAAGCGATTAATTATGTTTTTCAATTTTTTTAAACCAGTTGAGTTCTCATCTTAAAAATCAAAAAGCCCCTCAAACGAAGGGCTTTTCAATAAAATATTCATACTTTAATTTACTGAGAT
>NZ_JCBCBS010000235.1:0-10767 GCF_059864205.1 Pelovirga sp. | reverse complement strand
ACACCGCGCAGCGGTAGACAAATGACACCACGAAGTGGCAGACAAATGACGCCGCGCTAGCGGCAGACAAAGGACCAATGACGCCGCGTCAGCGGCAGACACCGCGCTAGCGGCAGCCTTTAGCGGCAAAGACACAACCATTTCCATACCGGGACAACGTGAATAATCCCGGCTGGGGTTCGGATCTGTTCTTCCTGATCGGTCGTCAGTAGATAGCTTTGCTCGATATTAAGGCTGATCATCCCTTCTTCCAGGGCGCGTATTTCGCGTTGGCGTGTGCTGTTCTGTTTCACATGAGCGCAGACATTGATCAAATGACCCATGGCGTAAAAATCTACTTCAAATTCCCCCTTAAGATAATAGATTTCTGCGGTTTGGCGACGCAGGTGCAGGAAGACAAGATTTTCGTAGAGTTTGCCGATATCATCGCCGGCAAAGGCGTCATAAAGGCGCTTGAAATTGTTGTCAATGATATAAAATTTGCGGGGATTGCGCTGTTCTTCCTTGATGGAAGGGCGAAATACAGGAATGTTGAAGGCAGCATAGGCGTCGTTGAGGTATGAAAAATAGTCGATCAGCGTATCTTTGGATAATTTAAACCCTTGTGAGCGAAAATCGTTATAGAGTTTGTTGTAGCTCACGAGGGTGGCGGGATTGGCGAACAGGTAACGGATCAGATGTTTGAGCAGGGCGCGATTGGTCACGCCAAAGCGTTCAATGATGTCGCGATAGATGATCAGATCAAGATAGTCGCGCAGAATGCGGCGTTCGATGTCGTCGTTCTGGTTGAAGCATTCAGCGAAGCCTCCATGGCCGAGATAGTGGTTGAAATGGTGCTTGATCCAGCTGCGGGAAGCGGACGAGTCGAGGTTAGGAAGCCTGGTAGGTTGGGCCCCGCGATAGCGGAGGTGTATTAAGTGTATCAAGTTGACCAACAAGACCAACGTTGATACAATCGACCAACTAAGGGAGGCTATGATGATTGTTAATATCTCAGAAGCAAAAGCGAACCTTTCAAAATTGATCAACATGGCGTATCACGGCGAAAAGATTGTTATCGCCAAGAATAATTTGCCCCTTGTCGATTTGGTTGTTCATCAACCTGAGGGTAAGCGCACCCTGGGGTTGCTGTCCGGTCAGGTTGTTGTCCCTGACAATTTTATTGATGATGACCCGGATATTGATGACATGTTTTACGGGCAACAATCATGAAAATACTCATGGATACGCATATTTTTCTTTGGGCTATTTCCGACCCTGGTAAACTGACCGATAAATGGCGCTTTGAGCTTGAATCACAGGCAAACCAGGTTTATCTCAGTGCCATTTCGGTTGCAGAAATAATGATCAAATCATCCATCGGAAAGCTGACAGTTGATTTTGATCCTGTCGATATCGCTAAAAAAACCGGTTTTGATTTCCTGGTCTTTAGCGCGGAAGACGCTCTGTTGTTAAAAGATTTGCCATTCCATCATCGTGACCCTTTTGATCGCATGCTCGTTGCTCAAGCTGTCCAGAATAATTTATTCATCATGACCGATGATACCAAATTCAGCTTGTATGATTGCCGGTTGATTGGTGGGTGAGCAGTGAGCAGTGAGCGGTGAGTAGTGAACAGTGAACAGTGAACAGTGAACAGTGAACAGTAAGCAGTGAACAGTAAGCAGTGAACAGTAAGCCGTGAGCGGTGAGCGGTGAGCCGTAAGCCGTAAGCTGTAATCCGCTCACTGTTTACCGTTCACTAAAGATTTTCACCGCTCACGGCTCACCGTTCACGGTTCACGGTTTTTTACAAATGACACCGCGCTAGCGGTCAATTGAGTAGGGGGGAACAATGACGGAATATCCACAACTGCATTTTCACGGGGGCACCGGCGGGGTGACGGGGTCCTGTTATGAGCTGCGGGTTACGCAGGATTCCGGAATCCTGATCGACTGCGGGTTGTTTCAGGGGGCGGATGAGCGGCCGTTGGAGATCGATTTTCCGGTTGATCACATCAAGGCGCTGCTGGTGACCCATGTTCATATTGACCATGTCGGGCGGATTCCCTATCTGCTCGCCGCCGGGTTTGCCGGCCCCATCTATTGTTCCGAGGCCTCGGCGTATTTATTGCCGCTGGTGCTGGAGGATGCGGTCAAGATCGGCTTTACCAGGGATCGGCGCCTGGTGGAGCGTTTTCTCCGGTTGATCGAAGAACGTATTGTTGCCGTGCCTTTTGGTCAATGGGCAAATATCGCCGACACCGATATCAGGGCGAAGTTCAAGCGCGCCGGACACATCCTCGGGTCGGCGTATATTGAGTGTGATGTGGCGGGGCGGCGCTTCCTGTTTTCCGGTGATCTGGGCGCTCCCTACGCGCCACTGTTGCCGGCACCGAGAGCACCTTATCGCGCCGATACGGTCGTTCTGGAAAGCACCTACGGTGATCGTCGGCATTCCAATCGTCGGCAGCGGCGCGAATTATTGCGTCAGGTGATCAAACGGGCATTTGCCGATCGTGGAGCTATCCTGATTCCGGCATTCAGTATCGGCAGGACCCAGGAGTTGTTATATGAGCTGGACGATCTGATCTTTCGCTGCCGAGCTGAAGAGGTTGCCGCCGGCATGGCCTGGGATGATCTGGAAATCATCGTTGATTCGCCGCTGGCCAGTCGCTTTACCGCTGCCTATCGGCAGCTCAAGGATTTATGGGATGCTGAAGCCGGTCGCAAGGTTGCAGCGGGGCGCCACCCTTTGTCGTTTGAACAGTTGATCACCATCGACTCCCATCAGGATCATCTCCATACCGTTGACTATCTGCAGCGCACCGCGCGCCCGGCCATTGTGATTGCCGGCAGCGGCATGTGTAATGGCGGTCGGATTGTCGCCTATCTCAAGGCCTTGTTGGGCGATCCTCGCACCGATGTACTTTTTGTTGGTTACCAGGCCGATGGTACACCAGGGCGTGCTATCCAGACCTATGGTCCGCGTGGCGGCTATGTGTTTCTGGATGGGGAGCGCTATGACATCAAGGCACACGTCCATACAATGAGCGGCTATTCTGCTCACGCTGATCAGCGTAATCTGGTTAATTTCATCAAGCGCATGCGCCATCTGCCCGATACTGTTTATCTTGTCCATGGTGATGGCGATGCCAAGGTGGCGTTGAAGACCGAGCTACAGAAGTTGTCGAAGTCGATGACTATTGTCATTGGGCAGAAGAATTTAGAATCCACAATTTAGCACCTGACTGCTGTTTTTATTTTGCTCCTTTCTGAGCTGGATTTATGGTTTAATTGGTTGCCCCAAACTAAGATAAATTGAGGTTATGCTGATCAGGCCCCTGAGCCGAACATAAATTCTTCAATCTACTGACAGAAACTGATGCTGACGGAAATTCTCCTCTGGTTAAATGTTCTCTTCTGCCCGCTAGCGGTGGTGATACTCCTTGTCCGCCGCTCTTTTAGCGTGGCGACCCTGTTGTTTATGGTGGCCCTGATCGCTTTAGCCTGGTTGGGTTTTATTGATCTCTCCTCGCTACGTTCGCCGCAACGTATCTATGGCTTGCGCAATGTTGGCATGCCGTTAGAGGTCGTTGTCGTTTTCGCCTGCTACTTTTATACAAAAACCTCCTTTCGTGACAACTCGACGATTTATCGTGGCTTTGGCTTCTGGCTTGCCATCCTGTTATTTGTCGCCCTTTTTGTCTATGCACTGGTGACGCCATCCCTGGATTTGATCTTTTCTCCCGATTTTGCTGATGAACGGATCCTGTTTTTGACGGCATCAGGATTTCTTGTTTATCTGATACTGATGCTGGTACTGGTGTTTGGACTGGTGCAACTTGAACGTACCCTGGCTGGGCTGCACGAGCTGCAGCGCTGGAAGGTCAAACTCGAAGTGCTCGCCAGCGGTTTGTTGATGGCGGCATTCGCCCTCTATTTCAGTCATAGTTTGTTGTTTCGTTCGATCAATGCTGATTATCTTTCCATTCGTTCAGCGGCAGTGTTAGCAGCTGTGGTACTTTTCTGCTATTCGCGTCTGGTTCGCGGCGATGGTGAGCGCCTGGCATTGTCGCGGGGGATTGCTCATCGTTCATTTGTGTTGTTGCTGGTGGGGGGCTATCTGATTCTGCTGGGCACCATCGGCGGCGGCTTACGTTACCTTAATATCGGCGATGCCAGGGTTTTTATCAATATTCTGCTGCTGGTAGGGAGTCTTGCCCTGGCGTCGGTGTTCCTGTCGGAGCGCTTGCGGCGCAAGCTGAAAGTTCTGCTACAGAAAAACTTCTATCAGAGTAAATACGATTATCGCGAGCAGTGGGAGCGGTTCTCCCGGCATATGGTCGATGGTGGCAGTTTAGCCCATATCCAGAATGGCATTCTTGATCATTTATGTTCGATTCTGGCGTGCAAGGGTGCAGCGCTCTACTTATTTGATCATGAGAAAAAACATTATGTGCCGGCTGCTGTATTTAATCTTCCCCGCGACTGGCGGCCGTTTCTTGTTGATGATCCGATGGTGTGCCGGTTGGCTGAAAAAGACTGGATTCTCAATCTGCATGATGACCCCCCTGATCTGCAGGGGTCGTTGCTTGAGACGCTCCATGAATCCGACATCTTTTTGATATTGCCGCTGTTTTTTGATGAAGAGCTGGAAGGCTTTGTCTTGCTTGGGGAGCAGATCAATCCTGACGAGTTATTAAGCTTTGAAGATTATGATATGTTGCGGATGCTGGCTCGTCAGTCGATTGCAACCATTCAGGGGTTGCGTCTTGCCGATCAGCTGGTGGTGGCGCGTGAGCTGGCAGCTATCGGCAAAGTATCGACCTTTGTTCTGCACGATCTGAAAAATCAGGTTTCCGGCCTGTCGTTGCTGATGGAAAATGCCGCCGTGCATATTGAAAATCCCGAATTTCAACAGGATATGCTGGAAACCATCGGCAATACCGTAAGCAACATGAAATCCCTGATAACTCGCTTAAAAGGATTAAAGGAAAAACCACAACTGGCTGTTTCATCGGTACCATTGAGCAAAATTATTGCTGATGCGGCAGGCACGATCGGGGGAGCAATCCATGTCGATGGTGATCGGGACATTTCAGTTGCCGTTGATGAAGAAGAGATTTACAAGGTTATAGTTAATATCCTGGTCAATGCCAGAGAAGCAACGTTAGATGGAAGTTCTGTTGATATCAGTTACGGTGCCGATCAGCTACAGGCATGGATCAAGATTAAGGACGCAGGCTGTGGCATGAGTGCTGAATTTATCCGGACCCATCTTTTTAAGCCGTTTGAAACCACAAAAAAGCATGGCTTTGGCATCGGTCTGTATCAATGTCAGCAGATCGTTACGGCTCATAATGGAGAAATTCTGGTTGTCAGTCGTGAGGGAGAAGGGACGGTGTTTACTGTCAGGTTACCTCTGGCCTTTGATATGAGGCCGTCTTGACGGTTTAACCAGCGAAGCGGGGATA
Organism: Pelovirga sp.; assembly: GCF_059864205.1. NCBI lineage: Bacteria > Pseudomonadati > Thermodesulfobacteriota > Desulfuromonadia > Geobacterales > Geobacteraceae > Pelovirga > Pelovirga sp. The sequence continues at coordinate 5,311 of NZ_JCBCBS010000235.1, read as the reverse complement.
GTAATGAACGATTTGCTTATCGTAGATGACAGCCCTGAAATCCGCAAGCAGCTCAAGTGGGGATTGGCCAAAGACTACCGGATCCATCTGGCTGAAAGTGTCACAGAGGCCCTGTCTCTCTTTGACCAACACCAGCCGCGGGTGGTGTCCCTTGATTTGGGGCTGCCACCTGATGTGGATGGTGCAACCGAAGGACTACGTTGCCTTGAGGAAATACTGAAGAAAAAACCGGATACCAAGGTTATTGTGCTGTCGGGCAATGAAGACCACAAGAATGCACTGGCTGCTGTTGATATGGGAGCCTATGATTTTTATCACAAACCCATTGACCTGAATGAGATCCGGATTATTCTTGAGCGCGCTTTTCACCTGGCAACACTCGAAGAGGAAAATCGCCGCCTGCATTTATCCGCTCAGCAATCAGGAAACGATTACAGCGGGATCATTGGCCAGTGTCCGGCGATGCTCGAGGTATTTGCAACGATTAAAAAAGTGGCCTCAATCAATGTGCCGGTGCTGATTTTAGGTGAAAGCGGTACCGGCAAAGAGGTTATTGCCCAGGCGATTCATCAGCGCGGCATCCGCCAGGGCAAGCCGTTTATCGCCATCAATTGCGGTGCCATACCGGAAACCCTGCTAGAGTCTGAATTGTTTGGTCATGAAAAGGGATCTTTCACCGGCGCCGGCAATCGGGTCCAAGGCAAGGTTGAATATGCGCAGGACGGCACCCTGTTTCTCGATGAAATCGGTGAGATGCCGCCTTTGCTGCAGGTGAAAATACTGCGGTTTTTACAGGAAAAAGTGATTCAACGGGTCGGTGGACGTGAAGATATTCCCCTCGATACGCGAATTATCGCGGCAACCAACACCGACATTGTCCAGGCCATCAGCTTGGGTGATTTTCGCGAAGATCTTTATTATCGCATTGGCGTTATCACAATCAATCTGCCGCCGTTACGTGAACGGGGAGAAGATATTGAGTTGCTGGCCAACTATTTCCTGCGTCGCTTTGGTCAGGAATATGGCAAAAAAGTTCGTGGTTTCAGTTTGGCTGCCCGCAATGGACTGCTTGCCTACGATTGGCCGGGAAATGTCCGTGAACTGGAAAATAAGATCAAGCGTGCAATTATTATGACCGAACAACCGATGATTGCTGCCGCTGACCTGGGGTTTGCCACCACTGAAGCAGATGATGCTTTATCCGGCGGCCCTGAGCTGGAAGAAAAGGCTGTGTCCCAAGAGTACCTCCTGCCGGTGCGCAGCATAACCCTGAAAGAAGCGCGACTGCAGATTGAAAAAACCCTGTTGGTACAAGCGCTGGAAGACTCTGCCGGCAATATTCAAAAAGCCGCCGACCAGTTAGCGGTGACCCGCCCAACCCTCTATGACCTGCTGAAAAAACATGGGTTGTATATATCTGGACAAGGTTAGAATACCCTTTTTTGTGAAGATATCATAATGCCCGGTTACTGGGTGGTAAAGCTGTACATTTCGCTATGATAGACAGTTTCGGGAGCGCTCGTGCTATACGCATCGACTTTCCAGTAATAGGTTGTTCCCGACCCCAGAGAGCTGGTCTGGTAACTGGTGCTGGGGCCGGTGTCAATGCGCGTCAGGGTCGCTGACGGGGAAGGGACACCTCCTGCCGTCGAGGCGGTTGAGGATAACGAATCCCCGGTGCCGGAACCGCCACCTTCTCCACACGCCACCAGGGCAAAGAGTGCCAGTCCCGCTACGGCCGATCGGCCTATATAGGCAGGACGTGAACCTTCTCTACGGCTAGTCAGCCATGTTGTCAATAATAGCAATAGAGCGATGATGATGAAAAAGGTCGGCGTGGGTTCCGGTAAAAGCTTCCTGGGGAAAGGGTCGAAGGCGTAAGGGGTGCCTGCCGCTTTGTTGACCTGTTCCTTGTCGGTCCCATAATAAAGGATATAGTTCAGATCCTGGAGAGGGCCGGCTTCCCACTCAAAAGTAACATTCCAGGGGATAACGATACTTTCTTTTTGCGGCCAGTGTAATGGCGGCATCCAGGCGGTGGCGACGATGTTGGAGAAACCGCTTTCATTTTTATCGCTGTCGTAGGCGGTGACGGTAAAGTAGTAGACAGCTGTTTCTTGCAGTCCACTGATCGTCGCCATCAGGGAATTCTCAACGTCGAGAGGTGAGGGCCCTTGATCTGCTCCTGTGCCTGCGAGGGGCAGCTGCGGCGACAGCGGTTGATAGTAGACCCTGTATCCGGCTACATCGGGGCTGGGGCTAGGTTCCCAGTAGAGGGTGACTTCCCGCGCGAAAGCGAATGAGGTAATATTGACAAAAAACAGGACGGCTGCTATAAGTATCTGATTATATTTCATCTTTTCATTTTCCTTCAATTTAGAGCAGGCATTGTAGCAAATGTCGATAAAATAATTAACCCCATTTTTTAAAGTTGGTTATTTATGATGGCGTCGCAAAAACTCACCAACTGCCGCGTTGCTGCGTTTATTTCGCTGCTTCGACGTACGTAAGTACGCCTCATTGCTCAACAAACACGCGCCTTGCATTTGGCGCTTTTTGCTTAGCCAGCTAACCGGATACTTTTTGCGAAAGCATCATTTATGACAAGCATTTTATCGAATGTGTTGAAACAATGTCACTTGTTTGCCGGAACCTCTGCGGAGGACCGGGAAATGCTTCTGGCCATTACTAAAACCCGGGAAGCAGGTCGAGGTGAATTACTGTTTGAAGAAGGGCAGAAGGCTGATGGTTTTTTTGTAGTTGTCAGCGGTAAAATCAAGGTTTTCAAGCTTTCACCCGATGGACGTGAGCGCATCCTGCATGTGATACAGCCAGGCAACAGCTTTGCTGACGCGGCTATATTTGCTGATGGTGCGTTCCCTGCTTTCGCTATGTGTATTGACCAATCCACCCTGTTGTTTTTCCCCAGGGATCAATTTTTAGGGTTGCTCCATCGCCATCCGCAACTGGCGATCAACATGATTGCCGGATTGTCACGGTTTTTAAGAAACTTTGCCTCCCAGATCGAGGATTTAACTTTTCGTGATGTGCCCGCGCGGCTGGCGCGTTTTTTGGTCAGTGAGTGTGAAAAAGGCCGTCAGCAGGTCACCTTGACTGTTTCCAAGGCGCAGCTTGCTTCCAATCTCGGCACTACCAGTGAAACCCTGTCGCGTACCTTGCGTAAGCTGGCTGATGAAGGGTTGATTGCTGTGCAGGGGCGCACGATCAAGCTGCTTGACATCAATCGCCTGGATGATTTGGTCGATGCCGCACGTTTTTAGCAACCCATTTGCCGGCTAACCGCTGTAACTTGCAGCAATAATTCATTTTATGGTTGAGACTTGGGCAAGACCCTGCTAAAGTTGCACTATCTTGCGATTTGTTAATTAGTTTGCGTCTGGAAACTCTGAATTTTTATCTTCATTATGTGGGTGTGTGAGCGCTTTTTTAAGCCGGGTAAAGGAGAATAACTAATGCGTATTCTTGTCGTAGAGGATGAACAGAAGGTTGCCGGATTTATTCAGCGTGGACTGGAAGAAGAGGGCTACAAGGTTGAACTGGCGCTCGATGGCGAAGAGGGGATAGAAAAAGGGATGACGGGTGCTTTTGACCTGATCCTGATGGATATTATGCTGCCCAAAAAAGACGGCATCGCGGTGATTCGCGAATTGCGCGAGAATAATATCATGACGCCGGTACTGTGCCTGACGGCGCGCGATTCCGTTGATGACAAGGTCATTGGTCTCGATATCGGTGCTGACGATTATTTGGCCAAACCCTTTGCCTTTGCCGAACTGGTGGCACGCTGTCGCGCCTTGATCCGCCGTGGTACCTCTGACCGTGGGGCAGAAATCCATTTTGCTGACCTGCGCCTTGATCCGGTAACACATAAAGTCTGGCGTTCCGGCAAGGAAATTGAACTTACATCCAAAGAATACGCCCTGATGGAATATTTCATGCGTAACCCCAACAAGGTGCTGACCCGTACCATGATCGCTGAAAATGTCTGGGATTACTCATTCGATTCATTTACCAATATTATCGATGTTTATGTGAACTATCTGCGTAACAAGATCGACCGCGATTATGATAAAAAGCTGATTCATACGGTGCGTGGTTCCGGGTATGTATTGAAAGAGTCGTAATCCTTTACGGACTCATTTCGTCTCTTTAAAGGGCCTGGTTATTTATATGATCAGGCCTTTTTTTGTCAATTTTTGTACGCTGATCAGGACACCTGAATGGTTGCTGATTTTTATTTCGCCCTGACCATCACCGCGCCTATTTTTACCATTTTGGGTTTGGGGATTGTTTTCAAGCGGATCGGTCTGATCACTGAGGCCTTTGCCAAGGTCGGCGCTGAGTTGGTGTTTAAGGTCACCCTGCCATGCCTGTTGTTTGTCAAACTGGTCGAGACTGATTTTCGCCACAATCTACCCTTTACCCTGATTATCTATGCCGTGCTGGCAACGATTGGGGTTTTTATCGTCCTTGATCGTTTGCTGGCACGCTGGATCACAACACCCGCTGACCGTGGTGTTTTTGTTCAGGGAGCCTTTCGTGGCAACATGGGGATTATCGGTCTGGCGTTTTGTTTAAGTGCCTTTGGTGATGGGGTGGTGGCGGTTGCTTCGATCTATCTGGCGGTGTTAACCACCCTGTTCAATGTGCTGTCAGTGATGACTCTGACGCGCCATCAGAACCACGCCGTCGATGCGTCTCACAAGTGGCGGGTATTCCTTGAAATCGCTAAAAACCCCCTGATTATTGCCATTGTTATCGGTGTCCTGGTGTCGTTAAGTACGATTCCGGTTCCCGCCCTGTTACTGACGACTGGTGAGTACTTTGCCCGCATGACCTTGCCCTTGGCGCTGTTGTGTGCCGGTGCTTCTATTCGCTTGCTTGAATTCAAGGGGGACCGGGCCTTGTATTGGGGGGCAGCGGGAAAATTATTGTTTGTGCCGTTGGCGATCACTGTCGGTGGTGCTGTGATCGGCTTACGGGGACAGGAGCTGGGCGTCCTTTACCTGATGAGCGCTTCACCAACAGCGGCAGCAAGTTACCCCATGGCCCTGGCTTTAGGCGGCAATCATCACCTCGCCGCGGCGATTATCGCTATGACATCCTTAGGGTCGGTGTTTTTTATTACGGTGGGGGTATTTGTGCTACGGTCGCTGGGGTTGATATAGGTAGTGGGTAGTGGGGAGTAGGGAATAGGGAGTGGGGAATAGGATTTACCCCACTACCCACTACCCACTACCCACTACCCACTACCCACTACCCACTACCCACTACCCACTACCCACTACCC
>NZ_JCBCBS010000112.1:0-21759 GCF_059864205.1 Pelovirga sp. | reverse complement strand
TGATCCGTAAATTAGACCCCCAAAAGGCACAAAAAATGAAATCCATCCTGGCAAATTGCTCAGCAAGTATTTCCGAACTCAAAAAAAACCCCAGCGCCCTGATTGACCAGGCCAATGGGGAGCCCATTGTCATCCTTAATCACAACAAACCAACGGCTTACCTTGTCGCTGCAGAAACCTACGAAAAACTCATGGAAAGAATCGAGGATTATCAACTGGGCATGATCGTGAAAGAACGACAGAACGAAAAAATTTCCGCCGTCGATGTGGATATCGATGAGCTATAAGTACAAACTTAAATTTCTGCCGACGGCTCTCAAAGAATGGAAAAAGCTTGAGAGTTCCATTCAAGCACAATTCAAGAAGAAATTACAGGAACGCCTCGAGGAACCTCATGTTTTATCAAAGCAATTATCCGGTTTTGAGCGACATTATAAAATAAAACTTCGGGCCAGCGGCTACCGTCTTGTTTATGAGGTGATCGACACAGAAATCTGCGTCCTGGTCATTGCGATTGGCAAAAGAGACAATAACCAGGTTTACAAACAAGCACAGGACCGTACAAGAAAACCCTAGCCTCCAGCGACTGACTCACCATGGACAATGCCAATTCCCCGCCGGCACTAAAGGGGCGATTCGCTGTGGCGGACAATCTCGCCACGGGCGACATAGATCACCTCTTCGGCTAGATTGGTCGCCAGATCGCCAATTCTCTCCATGTTTCTGGAGATCACCAATTGATGAACCAATGACTCTGCTCGTTCAGGGTTTTTCTTCAGCGCCTGGCGAATGGTATTGGAGTTGGTTTTGTGCAGACGATTAAGGTTCTTTTCCAGACTGAACACATCGGCTGTGGCTTCGGCGTCAATATCGACCAGGGCCGCCATAGCCTGATGGAGCATCTGCCGGGCAATGGCCGCCATTTCAGCAAAGTCGTACACCAGTTCGGTATCATTCAGCTCTTTCAATTTGACGGTCCGCTTGGCAACATTAGCCGCCAGATCAGCGATGCGCTCCAGATCATTATTAAACTTAAGCACAGCAACCAAAAAACGCAGATCTACCGCAACCGGCTGATGCAGCGCCAGAATCTTGAAACATTCCTCCTGTAGATCAACCTCGCGCTGATCGATGGCATCATCGGCGGCAAGCACCTTTTTGGCCAAGGTTACGTCCATGCTGAGCAGGGCCTGTTTAGCCAACCTGACCTGCTCTTCCACCGCTTCACCCTGCTCTAAGAGCAGGGTTTTTAAGCGTTTTATTTCGCGGAAAAAAATCTGAGTCATAATTCTCTCATCGGCTGATGCAGCTAGGTCTAGCTAAATTACTTGGTCGCCAGATAGGCGTCGATCGTATCGAATTCGGGGGCACGGATGGTTATACCATTGGGTCCCGCACCCGGGCGCACCACATGTTTGGCGGGCTTACTTTTAGATGCAATATAGGCATCAGCCTCTTTGGTTCCTTCCTTGAATACCCACAGGCGGCCATCTTCAATGCCGGTGACAAATCCGGGTTTTGCCATTAGATAAGCGTCAATAACGTCAAATTCAGGCGCCCGAATCGTCATGCCGTTGGGTCCGGCGCCGGGGCGGACTACATGTTTAGCCGGTTTGCTCTTGGTGGCGGCATAGGCTTGTCCTTCCTTACTGCCGGCAAGGAAAACCCATAAACGTCCGTCTTCAACACCGGTAATAAAACCGGGACGATCATAATTCGACGTTGCTCCATGGTTGGCAGCACTGAGATCTTTTGCAGCACAACCGATGGTGACAACAGCCACCAGAACGAGCATTACTAGGGGCACGATATTTTTGAACCTGATCATTGTCTGTTTCTCCTTTGATTTTTTGGTGTTTGAATATCCCGACATCGGGGTCTTATCCGCTTTCACACGTGCAGACAGCCATCAACCAAAGCGGCCGGAAATATAGTCTTCCGTCTCTTTGAGCTGGGGCTTTTTAAACAGGGATGCTGTGGCACCATATTCCACCAACTGTCCCAGATACATAAAGGCGGTGTAATCACTGACTCGCGCCGCCTGTTGCATGTTGTGGGTAACAATCAGAATGGTGTATTCGCCGCGCAACTGATCGATCAGATCTTCGATTTTGCCGGTGGCGATGGGGTCAAGAGCGGAGCAGGGTTCATCCATCAGCAACATTTCCGGCTCGGAAGCAATGGCGCGAGCCACACACAGGCGCTGCTGCTGACCGCCGGACAGACCAAGGGCACTCTGATGCAGACGATCTTTGGCTTCATCCCACAGGGCAGCACCACGCAGGGAGGTTTCACAGACCTCATCAAGAATCCGACGATCACGGACGCCATCGATCCGCAAGGGATAGATGACATTTTCATAGATCGACATAGGGAAGGGGTTGGGCTTCTGAGCCACCATGCCCATGCGCTTGCGCAGTTCGATGACATCGACACCTTTGGCATAGATGGAATCTTCGTAGAGGTTCATCTCACCACTGATGCGCACCGAATCGACCAGGTCGTTCAGACGATTGACACTGCGCAGCAAGGTTGATTTGCCACAGCCGGAAGGTCCGATCAGGGCGGTGACCTTGGATTTTGGCACCTTCATCGACACATCAAACAGCGCCTGCGCATTGCCGTACCAGAGGCAGAAATTATTTACCGTCAGAACCGGCTCTTCGCGCTCCAACTGGTGATCGACAACCGGCGGAAACCATTTTCCGGCAGCGATCTCCTGCAGGCGCCCACGATTTTTGCGTTCGGCGTAGCCAGGATCGGCAGCCGTGCCATTACTACCGTTGGTTACTCGCGTTGTATCTGTTGTTACCATTAATCCAGCCTCTTCTTTGGAATAGTTAAACTTAAACCGCACTGACCACAAATTTGCGCCGCAACCGGTTACGCAACCAGATAGCCCCGACATTAAGCAAGGTGATGATCAGAATGAGCAGTAAGGTTGTGGTAAAGACCATGGGGATTGCCGCTTCACTGTTCTGGCTCTGGAACCCCAGATCATAGATATGGAAGCCCAGATGCATAAAGCTGCGTTCCAGATGAACAAAGGGGGCAATACTGTCGATGGGCAGCTCGGGAGCGAGCTTGACCGCACCGACCAGCATCAGCGGAGCGACCTCACCGGCACCCCGCGCCATGGCCAGAATCATCCCGGTCATGATTCCCGGCATCGCTCTTGGCAGCACAATGCGTTGGATCGTCTGCCACTTGCTCGCACCCGAGGCATAGGAGCCTTCGCGCATGGAACCGGGAACCGCCGCCAGGGCTTCTTCGGTGGCAACAATCACCACCGGCAAGGTCAACAGGGCCAGGGTCAGACTGGCCCACAAAATACCACCGGTACCAAAGGTCGGATTCGGCAGCTTTTCACTGAAAAATAACTGATCAATGGACCCGCCCACCAGATAGCAGAAGAATCCCAGACCAAAGACCCCGTAAACGATACTGGGCACACCGGCCAGATTGTTCACCGCGATGCGAATGACACTGACCAACGGTCCGGCTTTGGCATATTCGCGCAGATAGAGGGCCGCCAGCACGCCGAAAGGCACGACAAATACCACCATGATCAGGGTCATCACGACAGTTCCGAAGATGGCCGGGAAAACACCACCCTCACTGTTGGCCTCACGCGGATCACCCAGCAGAAACTCTTGCCAGCGATCCAGGTAAACACCCATGCGCCCGAGCAGGGAAAGCTGATTGGCGGGATAAGCGCGCACTACTTCCGCCATCCCCATGGACTTTTCCTGACCATTCACCGTCATCAGGCGGATCTGATAGCGATCATTCTCCTGATTAAGGGCGACGATCTCTTCGCGAATGTCTGCGTAACGTCGTTCAAATTCAGCTTCGCCTTGAGCAAATCGTTGTTGTTGCTGTTCCAGGGTGCGCTGGGCCTGGTTAAACTGCTCGGAGCGGACACCGTAGTCAATCCGTGCCTGCTGGGCGGCAATTTCTGCCCCACGCAGCTCCAGTCGGGCGCGTTCCTGCTGATGATTGATCTTACCGATATCCTTGCTTTCAAGAATGCGGCGTTGCTGCCAGCGCTTGCGAATATCGCCATGATGGCGCTCAAACTCACGCCAGACGTCGGCAGGAGTATCGGCAACCAATTCCCCATCGACGTAAAAAGCTGTCGGCACACCATAGAACCGCCCCCAGGTTAAACGCTCCATCACCACAAACCATTCCGGCTTCTCGATGCGTTCAATGGTGTAGTTACTCACCCAGGTAAAATGACTGTTATCAAGTTCATAGTTGCCGGTACGCACCAGCACCCGCTCAGCCAGCCCGTCATTGGCAGCAAGTAGTTGGCGCGCGCGCTCCTGGGCATCCTGCGGTAAAGTATCGATCAGTTCCGGCCTTGGCTCATAGGTGCTGGAACGCGTCACTTCTCCAGTGATCACCTGGCCGTTCACCGTGTGATAACTGGTGATGGCGCCGGGCCAGAAGGTCGCCATACCACGCACCACCACCAGCAGAATCAAGGCGATAATCATGACGCTGCACAAAGCCAGCATACCACCGGCAAGCCACACCATCGGCTGCCCCAATGAAGCCACTGAGGTACTGCTCCCCTGGCGGCGCCAGAGCCTTACTGTTGATTTGTTGCTGCTATTGCCAGTCAAGCCGGTATCTCCATCCATCTATTTGTCATGTTTTAAGGCCGTAACCTCTACAGCGAGAGCCTGTTACTCTGGTCACAACTGGAAGGCCCGTTTACGAAAGCGCTGCCTGATCACTTCAGCAATGGTGTTAATAGTAAAGGTCAGCAAAAAGAGGGTCAGGGCTGCCAGAAACAGGATGCGGAAATGGGTGCCATAGATAATCGCCTCCGGCAGCTCAACGGCAATATTCGCCGAAAGGGTCCTAAAGCCATTGAAAATATTCATTTCCATCACCGGCGTGTTGCCGGTCGCCATCAGCACGATCATGGTTTCCCCGACCGCCCGACCAAGACCGAGCATCACTGCCGAAAACAAGCCACTGGCGGCGGTCGGAATGATAATACGGATGGCGGTTTGCCAGGGGCTGGCACCAGCTGACAGGGAACCGGAACGCAGATGCTCCGGGACACTTGACAAAGCATCTTCGGCAATCGTGTAAACCGCCGGAATAATGGCAAAACCCATGACAAAGCCGACCACCAGGGCATTGCGCTGAACGTAGGTCCCCATGATCTGACCGGTGAAAGGGAAATCGCTGCGGATATCGATGCCGGCCGCCGTCAACAAGGAGGCCGCCAACCAGGACATCGCTGTAACAATAACGACACCGCAAGCAAACTTGACAATTTCCGTCATTCCGGTTGCAAAGCGTGTCAAGCCTGCGGTTCTGTTGCGCAACCAGGGATTGACCGTCAGTCCGTAGAACAGAGCCACGACAAAACTGCTTAAGGGGAGCAACAACAAAAACCAGCCACCGGTACCGGTCCCAACCTGACCATCGAGCCAGGCCTTGATATCACCGGCAAAGAGCAAGGCTTCAAGCACGGACCCGAGTTGTCGCGCTAACAGAATGCCGATGGGCAGGGCCAACAGGGCAATGATGTAAAAACGGAAGCGGGAAAAACGGACAAATTTGTCGATGGGCAGCAACAGAAACAGATATGCCGCCGCAACAAAAGACAAGGGCACCGTGATAAAGGCCGCCAGGACACTAGCTGTCTGCCCCTCAACGAAAACCGCAAAGACCAGCGCCGCCAGAAAACCCAGAACAACCGTCGGTAGGCTTTCCATCAACTCCACCAGCGGTTTCACCTGGGCTTTGACGCGCTTGTCTTCAAGAAATTCGCTGGTATAAACAGCCGCCAGCAGCGCCAGCGGAACACCAAAGAACATGGAAAAAAAGGTGGCCTTAAGGGTGCCGTAAATCAAGGGGATGAGACTGTATTTCGGCTCAAAATCGTCGGTTCCCCCGGTTGATTGCCAAACATAGCCCGGCTCATTCATCCCCTCATAATGGACCTTGCCGAACAGGGTGTGCCAGGTTGCGGTTGGATGTTTGTTGTCCAGATGCCAGCCCATCAGTCCGCTCGGTACCAGGGCGGCGAGCAGATTGTCGCGTGGCGCCAGGGCCACAGCAGCAACCGCTCCCTGGCCTGCTCTTTCTTCAACCAGCAACTGGTCACTGGTGACATGATAGGTGCGCACCGTGCCATCGGCAAAGCCGGCAGCGAGCAGGCGACTGCGCGTTGACGGGGCAAGGGCCGTAACTGCCGCCGGACCTTGACCCAGATCATGCACCAGGGTCAGCCTGCTGCCGTCGCTGGTCGCTGTCCCTTCAGGCCGGGTACGGAACCAGGCATTCAGGCGGCCTTGCGAATCACCGGCTACCAGGGTGGTACGACCAATCAGAAACGACAGGGACGTCAGGGTTGCGTTACCATCAGGGATCAGACTGAGTTCTTCAGCGACCGCCAGGGCATTGAAATTGCGACTATCGATACGCAGTAGATGGCCATCGCTCCAGGCCAGAAACGCCGTATCACCACGACCGGACAGCTCAAGCCACTGCGGCAACCCGCGCCGGTCGAGGTCGAGTTGCAGTGAGCCGCCGGTGACGGTAGTGGTCACTTGCCCGGTGAGCAGGTTGCGACGCGACACCATACGCTGGATCCGCAGCACGCCATCTTGCGTCAGATAGGTCAAGACCGGACCGCTGTTGGTATTGATCATGGAAATCAGCCGGATACCTTCATGCTCTGTCGCAACAAGAGCCTCGCTTTCCAGCTCCAGTTTCAACTGCCGCAATTGGCCAATGGGGGTGCGCTGGACAATGCCTTCATCCCAGGGTAGTGCCGAGCCGACTTCCATTTCCTGTAAAAATCCAGGCAATACCTGCTCATCAAGCAGAAATCTGGTTCTGAAACCGATTTTTTTCAACTCGATGCGGCCATCGGCAAAGGCGGCGATCAAGGTTTCCGACAGGGAGTCATAGGCCCAGGCCTGGGGCGTTTCTTCGGCAAAGACAGGTGTCTGCAGCAGGGTTTCACCATCATTGAGAACAAATGCCCGGGCACTGGCACCTGCGTCTTCCAGGGTCCAGGCGCTGAGCTGAAATTCGTCAACAATCAATAGCGGTGCCTGTTTGGTCGTAGCCTCGATGGTGGAGATCTTCTGGGCCGGGGTCATTTCGGCGGGAGCAAACAGGGGGACAACCACGGATGCCAGAAAAATAAACACGCCGGCGACCGCAATAATGGTTCCCAGGCCACCGAGGGAAATCAGCACCGTTGCTGCTACATCCATATACTTGATGCTTTTTTTGGTGGTGTAGCGACGCTGAGTGCCGGTAATTTTTTTCTTCTCTGCCATTTATTTGACCATCATTTATAAGTTTGGCGACTATTTCACCCTTATTGTCTTTCTCATCTGCCTGTCTTGATTTCCGCGGTCCCTTCTAGTCCCGACATCAGCATCAAGAGCCAGAAGGGATCGCGGAAATCTGCCCGGAAGCGCGACACTAATGTCTGCGGTTCCGGGCAGCAGGTGTTACCCGTCAAATTGTCCTATTTGACTCCCAGCTTCTGCAGTTGCTCCTGAGCAATCACATTGGACACCGGGAAATAGCCATCGCGCACGACATCTTCCTGGCCGTTACGACTGAAGATGTAGCGGGTAAATTCACGACGCAGCGGATCAATAGTGCTGCCCGGCTGGTAGTTGGTATAGACCATGAGGAAGCGGGCCAGGGGATAATTACCGGTATAGGCATTCTCTGCTGCTGCTGCATAGCACTGCTCGCCCGGGCCGCCGGCCAGAGGAACGGCGCGCACATCGGCAGTCATATAACCGATACCGGAGTAGCCGATACCGGCGAGCTCGCTGGCAACACCCTGTACGACAGAGGAACTACCCGGCTGTTCTTTCACTTCATCTTTATAGTCACCACCAAAAAGGGCGTTATCCTTGAAGAAACCATAGGTACCGGAAGCGGAGTTACGTCCGTAGAGACTGATGGGCAGGTTGGCAAACTGACCGGTCAGGCCAACATCACCCCAGGTGCGAATATTTTCAGCGTTACCACCGCGACGGGTTTTTGAGAAAATAGCATCGACCTGCTGCAGGGTCAGACACTGGATCGGGTTGTCCTTGTGGACATAGACGGCCAGCATGTCGATACTGGTGTTGAGCTCGGTCGGCTTGTAACCATAGCGCTTTTCAAAATCGTCCAGCTCTTTACCTTTCATCGGACGGCTCATGGGGCCAAAGTGGGCAGTGCCACTGACCAGGGCGGTCGGCGCCGTACCTGAGCCTTTGCCTTCGATTTCAATCTGGACATTGGGGTAGAAACTCAAAAATCCTTCGGCCCACAGGGTCATTTCGTTGTTCATGGAGTCGGAACCGATACTCTTCAAGGTCCCGGAAATCCCGGACACCGGGGTGTAAGGCTTTAAAGCAGGGTCAAGGGCCAGACCAACTGTCGGCAAGCCGACAACCAGCAGGCAGGTTGCAAGAAGTTTGGCTACTTTTTTTCTCATCATGATTCATCTCTCCTTTTGTTGGTGAAAATGACGTTCTGCAAATGACGTCTTAGTTGCTCATGTAGACGGCGCCATGATCGCGCTTTTTTTGTTAGGGCAGTGTTAGGGTTTGACGATTTTTTGATGAGACTGGTGACTTCACGCTATAACGCGCCGGCGCGTCGGTTGACCGGTTTATCGCTGGTAACCGGCTGCATGAGAAAAGTTTGACGCTGATACAGCTGTGACAGTAGAATGATCTGCTTTTATTTTTATGTAACTATTTACCATTATCCTTGTGCAGGGCCTTTGAGTCCTGTGGCAGGGGTGTTTGTCGCCATGGATGGCGACAACAAGCGGTCATGGATGACCCAACGGGAAACAATCGCGTCCCTTGACATAGGATTCAAAGGCCCTGTGCTGAACAGATACAGGAAGGGGTTATTAACAGGTGCTACGCACACTATTTTTTTATCTGGTTTTCTACCCCTGGACAGTGATTGCCCTGAGCATTGGCGTCTGCCTGTCCCTGTTCGGCCAGAATGTTGTTCACCGCTGGGGGATCCTGTGGGGACGCAGCTGTCTGTGGCTGGCGGGATTAAAACTCAAGGTAACAGGAAGCGAAAACCTCACAGGTGATGGCCCGGCAATTTACATCAGCAACCACCAGAGCAATTTTGACATCCCCTTGCTCTACGCCGGCCTGCCGATCCAGTTCCGCTGGATGGCCAAACAGGAGCTGTTCAACATCCCTCTCTTTGGGCTGGCAATGAAAAGTAGTGGTTATATCCCGATTGACCGTTCCAATCGTAAAGAGGCGATGCGCAGCCTGACAGCGGCGGCCAGGCGGATTCGCGCCGGCGTATCAGTCATCATCTTTCCGGAAGGAACCCGTAGCGCTGACGGTACCCTGCAGCCGTTCAAAAAAGGGGCACTGCTGTTGGCCGCTAAAGCCGGGGTGCCGATTGTGCCCATGGCGATTCACGGCAGTCATCAGGTACAGCCAAAGGGAAGTCTGCGCATCAATCCGACGCCGTTGCAGCTGACCATTATGTCCCCGATAGCTACAGATGGGCTGAAAATGTCGCACATCGATCAACTGACCGATCAGGTTCACGACCAGATCGCCCACTGCCTGGAAAACCATGAACAATCCAACTGAACATAGTGAAGAAGTCCGTCTGCTGCCCTTTGGCGGTTTTGGTGAAATCGGCATGAATCTGCTCGGAATCGAAGCGCAGGGCAAAATCCTGTTGATCGATTGCGGACTGATGTTTCCCGAAGCCTATATGTTCGGCATCGACCTGGTATTGCCCGACATCAGTGCCCTCGAAGAACGTCGGTCGGACATTGTCGGCCTGGTCCTGACCCATGGCCACGAAGACCACATCGGCGCCCTGCCTTTTTTATGGCAGCGCCTCGGCTCCCCTACTGTCTTCGGGACCGGCCTGACCCTGGGGCTACTGCAGCGCAAACTGAAAGAACATGACCTCGATCAGCGGGTTGAGATGATCGAGATCACACCACGCCGACAGATTGAACTCCCGCCCTTTACCGTTGAACCTTACCGCGCCGCTCACTCCATCGTTGATGGCGTCGGGCTGGCGATCCGAACCCCGGCGGGGTTGATTGTCCACAGCGGCGACTTCAAGATTGATCCCACCCCGGTCGACGGCAAAAACACCGATCTTGCGCGTCTGGCGGAACTTGGCGAGGAAGGCGTTCTGCTGCTGCTGGCCGATTCCACCAATGTCGAAAACGAAGGCTACACTCTGTCGGAACGCACCGTCGGCAAGGTACTGGAAGAGATCATCCCACGCTGTCCGCAACGGGTTATCCTCTCGACCTTTTCCTCTAACATCCACCGGATCCAGCAGGTCGCCGATGCGGCCCGGCTGGCCGGGCGCAAACTGCTGATCAACGGCCGCAGCATGGTTGGCAATATCGCCGTTGCCCGCCAGCTCGGCTACCTCACGATCCCCAATGAGCAATTTATCGAGCTGCGCGATCTGCCCCACCTGCCGCCGGAAGAGGTGCTGATTATCACCACCGGCAGTCAGGGTGAACCCTTGAGTGCATTGATGCGCATGGCCCTTGGGGATCACAAACAGATCAGCATCGAACCTGGCGATACAGTCATTCTCTCCTCCAAGTTTATTCCCGGCAACGAAAAGGCCATCAGCGACCTGATCAATCATCTCTATCGCCGCGGGGCCGAAGTCATTTACGAAAAAACCAGTGAAATCCATGTCTCCGGTCACGCCAGTCGGGAAGAGTTAAAGCTCCTGCAAGCTCTGGTCAAACCGCGCTACTTTGTTCCGCTTCACGGCGAATACCGCCATCTGGTCAAGCACCGCCAACTGGCCATGGAAATGGGAGTAGCAGCAGAAAACACCCTGGTTCTCGAAAACGGTCATGAGTTGATCATCAACGCCAGCGAACTACGCCGTGGCAAACGCTTTGAAAGCGGTCGGGTGTTTGTTGACGGTAAGGGGGTCGGTGACGTCGGGGTCATGGAACTGCGCGACCGCCGCCATCTGGCCAACCATGGGCTGGTGATTCTGATGCTGGCGATTAACCAGTCAACCGGTAAAATCATCCAGGGTCCGGACATTTTTTCCAAAGGTTTTATCCCCGAAGATTCGGACATTGGTGAAGCATTGCTGGCCGAAGCGCGCCAACGCGTCTGCGATCTGCTCGAAGAGCACAGCCTCGCCATGGTCGGTGATTGGGAGGAATTGCGGGTTGAAGTCCGCAAGGTACTACGTCGTTTTTTCAACCGCGCCATCGCCCGGCGCCCCTTAATTCTGCCGGTCATTCTGGAACTCTGATATGAACGTTAAAGAGAAAGAAGCAACAGCGTTGGCCGAACATCGGATGCGCAAGGAAATCCTCGGTCTGGTGTGGCTCGCCCTGGGCATTTTTCTGCTGATCTGTCTGCTCAGTTACAGCAATGACGACCCTTCCTTCAATAACAATCTGCAGCCGGAGCGGATCCGCAACTGGGTTGGGGTTTTCGGTGCCCATCTCGCCGACCTGATGTATCAGACCTTCGGTCTGACGGCGCTCTTGTGGCCCTTAGGCTGCCTCCATCTGGCATGGCGCTGGCTCAAATTTACTGATGTCCATTTTCGCATCACCCGCCTGATCGCTTTTCTGCTCATGCAGATCACGTTAGGAGCCCTGCTCGCCCTGCGTTTTAACAGTATCCCTCTGTTCGGCCAGCAAATCGATGAGGCCGGCGGTACCCTGGGGCGCATTCTGGTACAGATATTGACCCACTATCTCAATGTCGGTGGTGCGGCGATTGTACTGATTGTTTTTTTCCTGGTGGCACTGATCCTCTCGACCCGTTTTTCCTTCGTGCTGTTTATTGACGGCTTTCTTGATCGTCTGGGAAGACGTCTGGAGATGCGCCGCGAAGCCCGGCGCGCGCGCAAGGAATTAAAGAAAAAAACCCGGCAGCAGCGTGAGGAGAAAGGGCCGGCCATCATCACCAGCGAGCCGAAAAACCTGATCCCACCGCCGTCGACCCAAAAATCCAAAAAAAGAGCTAACGATAAAGAAGACCCCCAGGTCGCCTTTTCTTTTCTGGAGGCCAGTGGCGACTACCACATGCCGCCGGCCTCCCTGCTTGAACACGATGGCGCTCCGGCCAAACCGGTTGACCGTAACAGTTTGACCATGGCTGCGCGCATGCTGGAGAAAAAACTTCTCGATTTCGGCGTTGAAGGGGATGTGGTTGAGGTCAAACCGGGACCGGTGGTTACCATGTACGAATTTTCTCCGGCACCCGGGGTCAAGGTCAACAAGATCTCCAACCTGCAGGACGATCTGGCCATGGCGCTACAGGCAGTCTCCATCCGCATTGTGGCGCCGATTCCGGGCCGGGGTGTGGTCGGTATCGAGATTCCCAACAAAGATCGCGAAACCGTTTATCTCAAAGAAATCATCGACTCCGAGGCCTTCAACAAGCATGGCGGCAAACTCCCCATGGCCCTGGGCAAGGATATCTTCGGTCAGGTGGTGGTTTCCGATCTGTCACGCATGCCCCACCTGCTGGTCGCCGGCTCCACCGGTAGCGGCAAATCGGTTTCCATCAACACCATGATCCTGTCCCTGCTCTACCGTGCCGCGCCGGAGGATGTCCGGCTGATCATGATCGATCCGAAAATGCTGGAATTATCGATCTATGAAGGCATCCCCCATTTGCTCCTGCCGGTGGTGACCAACCCGAAAAAA
This sequence comes from Pelovirga sp., assembly GCF_059864205.1. Lineage (NCBI taxonomy): Bacteria > Pseudomonadati > Thermodesulfobacteriota > Desulfuromonadia > Geobacterales > Geobacteraceae > Pelovirga > Pelovirga sp. Next base: position 9,050 of record NZ_JCBCBS010000112.1, on the reverse strand, counting down.
GCCGCACTGGCCCTGAACTGGGCAGTGCGCGAGATGGAACGTCGCTACCAACTGATGGCGGCCAAAGGGGTCCGCAACATCGATGGCTACAATCGTAAACTCGTCAAAGAGGCCAAGGAAGCACAAAGCCGGGTGCCCGATCCGGAAGCGCAGTTGGACCCCAGCGAGCTGATGGACGAGCTGCCCCCCATCACCGCAGAAATCCCGCCGGAGGAACTGGAACACGGCCACCTCCCCTATATCGTCGTGATTGTTGATGAACTGGCCGACCTGATGATGGTTGCCGGGCGCGACATTGAAGAATCGATCGCCCGTCTGGCGCAGATGGCCCGGGCGGCCGGCATTCACTTGATTCTTGCCACCCAGCGACCCAGCGTTGATGTTATTACCGGTCTGATCAAAGCCAACTTTCCAACCCGGATCTCCTTCAAGGTGTTTTCCCGTATCGACTCGCGCACCATCCTTGATTCCATGGGTGCTGAAGCCCTGCTCGGTATGGGCGATATGCTCTTTCTCCCCCCCGGGGTCGGTTACCTGGAACGGGTCCACGGCGCCTTTGTTTCCGAACTCGAGGTGCAGCGCGTCGTAGAATTTCTCTCGCGGCAGGGCAAGCCCGAGTACGACAAATCAATCCTCACCACCCCACCAACTGCTACGGAACAGGCCGGCGAGGACGACTACGATGAACTCTGGGACGATGCGCTTAAAATCGTCAGCGACACCCGCCAAGCTTCCATCTCCATGATCCAGCGGCGTTTGCGCGTCGGTTACAACCGCGCTGCGCGCATGATCGAGAAAATGGAGCAGGAAGGCATCGTCGGCCCCTCCGACGGCAGCGGCAAACCCCGTGAGGTCCTGATCAGCAAGATCGAGTAGGGGCACGGCGCGCCGTGCCCCAGTCGCTCCGCCTTGACAGAATGACTCATTTCTGCCAACTTCACAGATAATGAACAAAAGACTATAGTGAACGGCATTCATCAGTATGAGGTTTCTATGCCACGTAAACCCCGCCTGGAAGACGATCAGATCATCTATAACAGCATGCAGGCCATCCGCGGCATCCCCCAGGCCAAGATCGAATTCATGATGCAGAAAATCGGTGGCCCTTTTGCCGGGGCTTTCCGTCTGTCCGGCCCCTGGGGGGAACGTTACTACTACATCAAGGTGGTGCCGCGTTTAACCGCCGACATCGCTGATCTGGTCATCCATCAACTCAAAACCTCGCCGGCGCCACAGAATGCCGCACCGCTGCTGGTCAGCAATTACATTTCCGCCAACATGGCGGCAAAACTGCGCCAGAGCAAGATCGAGCATGCTGACTGTGCCGGCAATGTCTATCTTGACCAGATGCCGTTGTACATCGACATCAGTGGCCGCAAGCATACGCTAAAACCGCCGACGGTAGACCGACTGTTCCGTGCCGGTGGCCTTAAGCTGATCTATCTGCTGCTGCGCAGCCGCAAAGCAATCAACGCGACCTATCGGGCCCTGGCCGATGATGCCGGCATTGCATTGGGGGCTATCGGCAGCCTGTTTAGTGAACTGGAAAAACGTGGCAACTTGATTCAGGATGAACAGGGAAAACGGCAATTAACAGCCATCGAGGAACTGCTGCAACGCTGGCAGCTGGGCTACATCGAAACCCTGCGACCGCGCCTTTTTCTGCAACGCTGCAGTTTGGCTGCCGGTGACACGCCGGTCAGTCTGGCCCAACGGCTGAAACAGCTGAACGTCAGTTCGCAGGTATTCATTGGTGGTGAACTGGGTGCCAGCCTGATGACACGCGGTTTTCAGCCACAATCGGCCGTGCTCTATCTGGAAGCGGAGCAACAACTCAAAACCATGCTGCAATTGCATCTGACCTCCGACCCTGGCGGCGAGGTCACCCTGCTGCAAACCTTTGGGCGCCAGTGTCGCTGGACCGGTCTGCAACCGGAAGGACTGACCCTGGCCGACCCCTTGTTGACCTTTGCCGAACTCAACGATTCCAGCGATGAGCAAATGGCCATCCGTCTCTATCAGCAATACCTGGCACCGCGCTTTAACGATGACAAATGACTTGCACGCAACCTTTGTCATCCGCAGATCAGCCGACACCGCACTTGCTTGCTGTTGATGCCGGTCTGCATACCGGACTGGCGCTATACAATCGCAACAACCAACTGCTGTGGTATCGTTCCCACCATCTGGCTGATCAGCAGAAATTAAAACGCCTGGTCGCCACACTATTGCGCAACACACCGCAGCCGACCCATATTTATCTGGAAGGGGGCGGCCCCCTGGCCGAACTGTGGCAACGCGAAGCGCTGAAACTGAAGCGGGTTTTCGTCTCGTTACATGCCGGCCAATGGCGTAAAAAGCTCTTTTATGCACGTCAGCACCCAAACGGTCGCGTTGCCAAACAACAGGCACTACTGATGGCCGGCGGCGTTATTGATCACCTCAGCCACAAAAAACCGACGGGACTGCGTCATGACACAGCTGAGGCGATTCTGATCGGACTTTACGGATTACTGGATCTCGGCTGGCTTGAGCGCTGGCCCCCGCAAAAGGAGGACATCTGATGGTTAACTACGATTTCATTGTCATCGGTGGCGGCATTATCGGTCTGGCTACCGCATGTCAGTTGCAGCGGGATTATCCAGATAGCAAGATTGCTGTTCTTGAAAAGGAATCGCGCCTGGCTCTGCATCAGACCGGTCGCAACAGCGGCGTCATTCACGCCGGGGTCTACTACACACCGGGAAGCCTCAAGGCACAGTTCTGTCGGGAAGGAAACCGCGCAACCAAAGAATTCTGCCGCAAGCACGGCATCCCGTTTAAGGAAACAGGCAAACTGCTGGTGGCGACCAACCATGCCGAGTTGGGGCGGATGCAGGATCTGTTAGAGCGCTGCCGCCAGAACGACATTCCGACCGAGGTCCTCGATCGGCAGCAACTGCAGGAAAAGGAACCCAATGTCGTCGGCCTGGGGGCAACCTGGGTGGCAAACACCGGTATTGTCGACTATGCCAGGGTCACCTACAAACTTGCCGAATTGTTCACCGGCGCCGGTGGCGAGATCCACACCAACTGCCGCGTTACCGGGATCAGCGACGCGCAAGAGGTGACGGTCACCACCAGCATCGGCCGTTTTTCCGGCAAATTTGTTGTCGGCTGTGCGGGTCTGCACTCTGACCGCTTGATCCGCATGCTGGGTAAGGAACCGGAATTTCGCATTCTGCCGTTCCGTGGCGAATATTTCCAGCTGCCTGTCGACAAACGCCGGATTGTTACCCATCCGATCTACCCGATCCCCAATCCGGAATTGCCATTTTTAGGCATCCACCTGACTCCGATGAGCGACGGTTCCCTCACCATCGGTCCTAACGCCACCCTCGCTTTAGCGCGCGAAGGCTACAGCCGCTGGTCAATGAACCTGCTAGATATGATCGAGATGTTCGGCTATGCGGGGCTCTACCGGCTGATTAAAAAGTATCCGGGACCAACCCTGACGGAACTGAAAAACTCTCTCTACCGCCCCGGCTACCTGCAACTGGCAAAGCGCTACTGCCCGCAAATCGAGCTCGATGATCTGTGTCCCTACCCCTCCGGGGTGCGCGCCCAGGCGGTACAAGCCGACGGCAAAACCCTTGATGATTTTCTCTTTGTCAAAGGGCAGCACAGCCTGATCGTCGGCAACGCTCCGTCACCCGCAGCGACTTCGGCGTTGCCGATCGCCCGCCACATCTGCGATCAGGTTAAAGAACTCCTCGACTGAGTCGAAGGTACTGTCATCAGCGCGAAAAGCCCAGGTTGGTGCCAATCTGGGCTTTTCGCTTTTTATTGCTGGCAGCTAAAGATTAAAGACGCACTGCCAGCCCGCGTTCACGCAGATACTCCTTGACCTCACGAATTCGAAAGGTACGGAAGTGGAACACAGAGGCAGCCAACAGGACCTGAGCTCCCCCCGTGACCACACCATCATAAAAGTGTTCAAGTGTGCCCGCTCCACCGGAGGCTATCACCGGCACACTGACCGCATCCGCAATCGCCCTGGTGAATTCCAGATCATAACCGGCGCGGGTACCGTCGCCATCCATACTGGTGGGCAGAATGGTTCCGGCTCCCAATTTCTCACACTCTCGCGCCCAGGCGATGGCATCCTTGCCAACCGGCCTGGTGCCACCGGAAACCACCAGCTCAAACCCGGATGGCATTTCCGCACTACGCCGCGCATCAACAGCAACGACAATCCGCTCGGAACCAAATTTTGTTGCCGCCCGGCTGATCAAAACCGGGCTGTTAACCGCAGCACTGTTCATAGACACTTTGGTCGCGCCGGCAGCAAGGGTGTCTTCAATATCTTCAAGACTACTGATGCCGCCACCCACAGTTAACGGGATGGAAATGACTGCTGCGACGCTTCGTACCCAATCAAGACGGTTGCCGCGATTTTCGAGGGTGGCGGCGATATCGAGCATAGCCAGCTCATCGGCCCCTTCCTGCTGGTAAAATATGGCGTTCTCGACCGGATCGCCGGCATCCTTGAGATCAACAAAGTTAACCCCCTTGACCACCCGACCATCCTTCATATCAAGACAGGGCATAATCTTTACTGTTTCCATTGTTTTCCTCCTGCGTGAGTTTTTTTATTTACCGCAATAATCCTGATCAATCCAACTGTACTCCGAAGCAAGGTTGGCTTGATTAATCGCCCTCTCCAATCGTTATAATCTGATCGGTAATTTCGGTAAATGCGACATCATGACTGATCAGAAACAATTGATCGTACCAATGTTCGGTGACCTCTTCCTTGCCGACATCGATAGCCCTGAAGGCATGAGCCAGGTTCTCACGGCGCGTCACATCGAGGTTGGAGGTTGGTTCATCAAAGAAGGCAATACGGGCGCCGATCGTTTGCAACATGGCCAGACGCAGGGCAACCACGGCGCTCATCATCTGACCGCCTGAGAGCTGGTCATCGGCTCGTTCACGCAGTTCACCAGCGACCATATCGCGCAGTACAATCTGATAGTTGTCACCCCAGGCTAATTCCTCATCAATTTCTGCGATGATTCGATAGATGCGATTGGCGCGCTGGCTGATTTCCTCGCGGAAGCGTTCAGAGAGATACCCGGAGACATTCCGGAACACCCGGTTGCGCAGGAACTTGACCAGTTCATCCTTCTCCTTATACGCCTTGATCCGCCCCCGCTTGTCGACGATTTCCTGTTCAATCTTCTTGAGCTTGTCGACTTCACCGGCAAGACGGGAGACATCAATGACCAGCCCCTTTATCTTCTGGCCGAGGGCGCTGACACCACCCCAAAGGTTGTCTTTCTGCTGACGCAGCCTTTCATGTTCGGCGGCGTCATACGCCTTTCCCGCCCCACTGAAAGCCGCTTGCCTGGCTTCGAGATTATTTTGCAACTGCTTGAGGTGCTTGTCGAATTTTTCCAGATCAGCGCGGCGCTGGTCCAATTCTTCCGCCTGTTGCTGATTGGCTAGATAACGGTCACGAGCTTCCTGGTGGCGCATCTTCTCCTTCTCAGCCGCTTCGATGTCGGTTTGCAACCGGCTGTAGGTATCCAGCACCTTGTGTTTTTCATCAAGCTGCTGCTGCGCTGTTGATTGTTCCTTTTGCAACGCGACCAGGCTTTCAGCCTTAAGCTCGTTCAGGTTGCGACGCTCCGCCAGCTTTACCAACTGAGAATCCAGCCCTTCGAGTTTAACCGCAATCGCCTTGAGCTGATCGTTGGCACCACTGGCCGCCTTCTCCTCCAGTTCGAACTCCTGAACTTCCTTTTGCAGGCGCCGGCATTCCTGGTCCAGCTCAGAGAATTTAGCCGAGAAGACATCGGCCGGAGGACTTGCGGCGATATTGAGACACGGCTCCTGGAAGAACGGGCATATCCCCTCATCAAGCTTTTCGTTCCCCTCTTCCAGGCCCGCCCGGCGTCCTTCGAGTAGCCCAAGCTGCTTGCGCACCCCTTCAAGGTTCACACGGATTTGCGGCAGTCGCTCCGCCAGGGCCTTTTGCTCATCATCAAGGGACAACGCCTTCCGGCCTTCAACCAGGGTCTTCTCTTCGGCCGCCAGTTCTTCGCGGGTTCCCTGGATCGTTTGAGTTTCAACCTTGAACCGTTCGGTCAACCTGGCAAGCTGATTTTTGAGATCAGCGACTTCCTGTTCCTGTTGCCGCTGAACCTTGAGTTTCTCCCGCAGTTCGCCCAGCTGCTTCTCGGCCTGTTCGTAGGCTTTTTTGCCGGGCGTGGTCGCTGCGATGATCTTGTGAGCTTTTTCTGCCTCCTCGACCAGGAGCTTCTGCTTGCCGATCATCTCGTTACCGTTACTGATCCGCTCTTTGAGGGTTTCGACCTCTTTTTCAAGCTCCTTAAGCTGCTTTTCGCGCTCATCTACAGTGAGGAGAAGTCCTTCAAGGTCCTTGAGTTGCCGCTGTTGCAGCACCAGATCCTTCTCGGCCTGAGCAAGATCCTTCTGCGCCGCTTGATGCTCCTCCCTTTTCGCCGGCAGCTCAGCTACCTGGCTCTGGAGCGGGCCGATTGCGCTTTCCAGGGCGTCCACCCTGGCCTTGATGGCACTGGTCAATACCTTGGTCTCGTTGAACGTCTTCCGCCAGGTGTCAATGCCGAGGATTTCGTCAAACTTGTCACGCCGTTTGGTTGCTTGCTTGATGACAAAGGGGCCGAGAAATTCGTGTTGAAACGGGCCGATCACCAGTTCAAACTGTTCAGCCAGTGAACGCACCGATCTCAGCCCGAGCAACTCCTTGAGGCGCCCTTCGGTTTCTTTACTGTCCTTATGCTCCTCCACTTCAAAATCGCCGCCGACCTCTTTCGCCAGAAGCCACTTGGACGCTGTACCAACGCTGCGACTGACACGATAACGGCCGTCTTCCGCGAGCTGAAACACAACGGCAATTTCTCCCCGCCTGGCCCCGATGGTCACGAAGCGATCGACGTTGCCGACAAAGCTTTGCGCATCGACTCCGAACAGGGCATAACCGATCGCTTCAAAAATGGTGCTTTTGCCGACCCCATTAGGACCGGAGAGGACGTTGATACCGGGGGAGAAGTGCAGTTCGGTGTCGCGGTGCGACTTGATGTTTTTAAGCTGAATGGAGAGGATCTGCATCAATTGCCCTCCGTGTCCAGAAGGGCCAGCAATTCATCACCGTCGACATCACCTTTCTGCACGGCATTCTTCAGGGTGATGGAGAGCCGGATCAGTTCTTCTTCACGGCCTTGGTATTCGCTGCCGGAGGTGATCAGATCATGCAAAACCTCTTGTTCGATCTCCTCCAGGCTTTTATTGGCTCCGTTCATCCCTTCGGAGCTGCTGACGAGGGAGAGGTGATTCTTGATCTCGACATGCAATGGGTCGACCAATTCTTCCATCACCGCTCTCAGCCGTTCCCGCCCCAACTCAAAGGGATGAAACCCGACGCGACCAACCAGCTTTAACTCCACTAGAGGTTGACGTTCATCACCGCAGCGCTCGAGCAGGGCGACGACCTGTTCGCTGAACACAGCGAGGGCCTGTTCGGCATTCTCCGCACCACTGAGATCAATGGTTTCAACAAACATCGGACGCGGCGACGTATTCCTGAATACCGGGGTAAACTCGCCGTTCGCGAAAGTGACATGGTAGAAACCCTTAGCGTACTTCTCTTCACCAAAATTGACGCATTCAGGCGAACCGGGATTAAAGGCGTAAGGCCTGCCTTCCGGCGCTTGAATCACATAGGGTTTGTGACCGTGACCGAGGGCAACGTAGCCGAACTTCTCGGCCAGAGGAAGGGCTTCTTCCAGTTTCATGTTGCCGATTTCGACCGGGGAATATTTCCAGATGCCGACGTGGAAGATCAGCAGGTTGTTCTCTGTAGTAACCGCATTACAGATACGTTCCACATGATGACCGGCCTGGGCACCGATATAGCCAAGACCATAAATATTAACCTCGTTGATGGCGATATGCCCGCCCATACCGGTTTTTTCATCGAAGGGAGCGAAGCGATAATCGCCATCATCGCTGCGCGCCGGCCGCAACAGTTTGATATAGCCCATCTGCGACAGCGCTTCCATCCATGAGATGTTGTCGCGACGATGGATCCAGTCGTGGTTGCCTTCGATAGCGATACAGGGGATTTCGGCATCCTTGAGGGGTTGCAGGGTGGTGATAGTGCGGGCAAAAGTTTTCGGCAAAATCTGGCCGACATGGAACAGATCGCCACCAATCAGCAGAGCGTCGACCTGCTCACGGATGGCTTCGGCACAAATGCCCGCCAGGCAGGCAAAGAAGTCGTCGTAACGTTTGCTCTCGCCGGGAGAGTTGCGGTAACTTTTTCCCAAGTGGATATCGGATGTGTGAATGAATTTCATAGTAGCCGCGCGTAGCTGTAAAGGAATTTGATTCAAACGATAACTAGTAACATCTGGCGGAGAGTCGCGCAATCATCGATTGCCATTTATCCGACAACAGCAATTCGCAATGTCACACCCCAAATGCCTTCATTAGCGTCGTAACAAATGCGCGCAACAATCACAAGAACACCAAAACCCTCTTGATGGGAGCTTCCGATCATGCAGTATTTGCAGGAAAGCCACGAACAGAGAGTTGATGATGCTAGAAAAACAATGGGACTAAAAACCAGACGTAACTATTCAGCACTATCCTTGCGCAGGGTCGAGGGTCCTGTGACAAGGGTGTTTGATGCCATGGATGGCGACAACAAGCGGTCAGGGATGACCCAATGGGAGACCATCGCGTCCCTTCACATAGAATCCGAAGATCCGGTGCTGAACAGATACTCAACTTTTTCATTATCAATCCCCCTGATACTCAAGTGGGTACGGTTTTGATCTGCCAGCTTGTCTTTTTTTTTGCATTTCTCCAAGACCCAAAATTGATGCACTCGCAAAAAGTCATAGGATGGCTAAGCAAAAATTTCGTCCTACAAGGCCTGGTGGTTTTTCAGGGGCGCAGGCATACATAGAGTATGTCAAGATCCTGAAAAAACGCCGTAACGCCGTAGGGCGGACTTTTTG
>NZ_JCBCBS010000187.1:0-7821 GCF_059864205.1 Pelovirga sp. | reverse complement strand
GTGGAGTAGACAAGCAGGTCGCTGCTGGGCGCGACGGTCTCGTCGAGATTTTTATCCAGGGCAAAGAGCAGGTGGAGGAGGCTGAAAGTGAAGCCGGTTGCCGGTGCATCAAAGCCATATTGAGCCATCAGGGTATTGTAGCGACCACCACCGCAGATGCTGCGCCCGAGGCCGGGGAGGAACCCCTGGAAGGTCATGCCGGTGTGATAGTTCAGGCCGCGCAGTTCACCGAGATCGATGGTGACATGCTCGCTGACGCCGTAGGTTTCAAGGACATCAAGAATGTCTGCGAGGTTATCCAGGGCGCGACGGGAGCGATCGTTGCTGACTGACTTTTCGGCGCGTGCGAGGACTTCGCGGCCACCAAAGAGGCGCGGCAGGGCGAGAATCTCGGCCCGAGTGCGGTCACTGATGGTCGTTTTTTGGAGGAGTAGCTCAAGTTCGGAACTGTCTTTGCGCAGGATGGCATCGGCAACCTGTTCGGCCTTGTGACGATCGACAGGAAGTCCGTCCATGACGCCGCGGAAAAACTCCATCTGACCGATATCGACGGTAAATTTGGTGGCGCCGACGGCACTCAAGGCCTCAATCGTCATGGCGATCATTTCGGCATCGGCTTCCGGACTATCAAGGCCGATCAGTTCAACTCCGGACTGGAAAATATCACGATCCTTGCCGGCCTGCTGCTCGGTATGGCGCAATACCCGACCGTTGTAGCACAGGCGTAACGGCAACAGCATCTGATTCATGCGCGTGGCGGCAATGCGGGCAACCTGGGCGGTCATGTCCGGTGGAAAAGCGAGGAGGCGGTTACTCTGGCGGTCGTCGAAGCGGAACGCGCGATCACGCAACCCTTCCCCGAGACCACGTTCGAGCACATCAAGAAATTCCAGTTGGGGGGGGATTACCGGGCGAAACCCCCAGGCGGAATAGACCTTGCGAAGCTGCTGTTGCAAAAATTCCAGCTTGGCCGCTTTTAGAGGGAGAAAATCACGAACCCCTTTGGGGAGGTCAGAATCTTGTGGTGGATCAGAAAAGCGCATGAACTAAAGCTCCGCTGAGGTGCCCGAATAATTTCCTTTACTATAAGGAGGAGGCACCATCGTTGTCTGTTATGCCGAACGCGGCAATCTAGCAACAGTTTCACTGCTGTGTCAAGCTGTCACCGCCTGACAAATGGGGGCAGAAGGCCAGGTTTGAACCACAAAATATCAGTTTGTTGTGCTCTGTGCCCCTGTGCCTCTGTGGTGGCAGCTAAAACCAATTTTTACGTTTAAAATACCAGAGCATTCCTGCCGCGCATGCCACCATCAGCAGCAGAGCAAAGGGGTAGCCAAAACGCCACTGTAATTCCGGCATGATGGTGAAGTTCATGCCGTAAACCCCGGTGATAAAGGTCAGGGGGATGAAGATAGAAGCAATGACGGTCAACACCTGCATGACTTCGTTGGTGCGGTAACTCATGCTCGAGAGGGACAGTTCGATCAGTCCCTTGGCGGTATCACGGTAGCTCTCGAGGTTGGCTAGAATATGAAGAATATGGTCGTGAAGATCGCGTAGATAAAGGCGGGTGCGCTCTTCGATCAATGGTGACTCGCTGTGAATCAGAACCCGGGTCAGGTCGTGGATAGGGGAAACCGTCTTGCGTACGAACGATAATTGGCCACGGATCTGGTGGATCTGTTGCAATAAATTACGACTGGGGTGGTCAATCAGCTCAGCCTCGATCAGATCGAGACGCTCACCGATGGTTTCCAGCACGTGGTAATAGCTGTCGAAAACTGTATCCATCAGCGCATAAGCGAGGTAGTCGGCGCCGCGTTCGCGGAATTTGGCGTTCTTCGCAGCCAGGCGCTGATGTACCATATTGAACAGCTCACCCGTCTGCTCACGAAAAGTAAACAGGCGCCCGCTACTTAGAGCCAGACAGAACTGTTCATCGCGGATCTGCAGGTGGTCGCCATCTAGCGTCAAAAGCTTAAGGATGATCAGGATAGCGTCATCGTATTCTTCATACTTGGGTTGATGGTGGGTGTTGAGAATATCTTCCTGGGCCAGGGCATGAAGCTGGGCCAGGTTGCCGAGTTCGTTGACCAGAGTGATATCGTGCAGACCCTCAAGGTGAACCCAGCTGACGCCGTCGGTCGGCGCCGGTGGGAGACAGTCGGCCAGAGAGGCGGCAGATCGCTGCTGATAGTCGCTCGGGCTGAAATCGGTGCGGGTCAGAAGCGGGTGCTCCATTTCCCGCGTGCCGACATGGATCAGGGTCCCTGGGGGCAGACCAATCTGTTTCGGCGGCGTGCGAAACAGGGAGGTGACGGTTTTAAAACTGGCGGATAAGGGTTTCATTGCTGGTCCTTTGCGCTGGTCAGGCCACTCCGGTTTCATCAAGCAGGTAGTCGATGAGCAGACGGACGCCGAAGCCACTGCCGCCACGGGGGATGCCGGCTCTGCCTTTATCCTCCCAGGCCATGCCGGCAATATCCAGATGTGCCCACTTATACTGGTCGGCAAATTTGTGCAGGAAGGCGGCAGCAGTGATGGTGCCGGCCGGACGACCACCGGTGTTTTTTACATCGGCAAAATCACTCTTGATCTGGCCGGCGTATTCTTCCCACAAAGGGAGCTGCCACAGGCGTTCGCCACTGCGCTGCCCGGCTTTGAGCAATTGATCGATCAGCTTGTCATCATTGCCGAGGATCGCCGCCGCCTGATTGCCGAGAGCGATGATGCAGGCGCCGGTCAGGGTGGCCAGATCAATCACCGCCCGGGGTTTATAACGTCCCACATAGGTCAGGGCATCAGCGAGGATGAGGCGCCCTTCGGCATCGGTATTGAGAACTTCAATGGTCTTGCCCGACAGGGAGGTCAGGATGTCCCCGGGGCGGATGGCGTTGCCGGAGGGCATGTTTTCCACCGCCGGAACCACCGCAACCAGGTTGATGGCTAATTTGAGGCGGGCGGCGGCCAACATGGTCCCGATAACGGTTGCCGCTCCGCCCATGTCCATCTTCATCTCATCCATCTTGTCGGCAGGTTTAAGGGAAATACCGCCGGTATCAAAGGTAACGCCTTTACCGACCAGCGCCAGTGGGGCAGCGCCGTTTGGATCACCTGAATACTCAAGCACAATCAGATAGGGTGGGCGTGTGCTTCCCTGGGCAACACCGAGGAGCGCACCGCAACCAAGCTGTTGGAGCCGCGCCTGATCAAGCAGATGGGATGTGATGCCGTTTTTTTCCGCCATGGCTACCGCCTGCATGGCAAGAAATTCCGGCGATTTGAGGTTGCCGGGGGCGTTCACCAGATCGCGCGCCAGGTGAACGCCGGCACAGATCGCTTCGGCTCTGCCGGCGCCACGTTGCAGCAGGGCAAGGGTTTTTGCGTCGGCCGCCAACAGGACAATCTGTTCCAAAGGTTTTGCTGTGTCGGGTGTCGGGCTTTGATAGCGCAGATATTGATAGTTGGCCAGCAGTATCCCTTCGACGATGGCCTGCGCCTGTTGTTCTGCCGTGGTTTTTTTAATCACCAGATCGCTCTGGCTAAAGGTGACCTTGCTGATGTTTTTTTGTTTGAGCACCGCCACCGCGCTGCCGGCGGCCTGGCGTAATTTGTCCAGCGAGGCGTCACCTGCTTTGCCGATCCCTACCAGCAAAATACGATTGGGTCCGCTCGTGCCGGCGGCGTGAAGCATGAGGGTTTCTGCGTGGCGGCCACGAAATTCATTGTTACGCTGTGCTGTGGTGACCAGTTGGCGTAAATGATCATCAAGCTGGGTGAGGAGTTGGGGGCTGGTTCGTCCTTCCGGGGTAAAAAAAATAAGGCAGGGGGTGGAGATGGTGGTAGTGCTCGTTTTTTTGACCAGAATCTTCATGATAACTGCTCCGTGCGGTTGTCGGTTGTGCATCAATTGTGGCTGAAAAAGGTCGACGGACGGCCGGGTGAAGCGGGAAGAGCACAGTCAATGGGCCTCTTCCAGACGCTTGATGGCGCTCATGACCGCTGCCGCCCCTTGCTCGAGAGAATCATAACAGATTTCCTGATGGTGCTGGGGCTTGGTGTGCAGATAGAGGGGATCATAGTAGTCTTCCATCAGTCTGGAGATCAGCAGCTGCCAGTTTTCGGTGTCGAGTAATTGCTGGAGTTGGTCGACACTTTTGTTTCCCAGCCGCTCACGCAGGGAATCTAGGGCGCGGGCAATCGCGGGGTGGAGCTGCTCCAAGTCGGGATAGTCGGCAAGAATAACCTCGGTACGTAGTTTCATCGAGGTGGTGAGCCAGAGGCTGGGCTGTTGCTGCATGGCCTGATGGAAACGTGGTGGGACAGCGCGGCGGCCGATATGGCGACTCTCCCCTTCGGTGATGAGGTAAGGGCTGTCGTGCAATTCATCCAGCCTGGCCCACAGGCGCGTCTCAAATTGTTTTTGTCCGGGCTGTTCACCCAGACCCAGACCACCAAAGGCGCTGCCACGATGATTGGCGATTTGTTCCAGATCAATAACCGGCTGCCCCTGTTGAGTCAGTTGTTGCAGGATGCGCGTTTTGCCGATACCGGTCAGACCGCGCAGCACATAGATTTTGGGCCACTGGTATTGGTCAAAATAGTCGCAGACCATGCGGCGAAAGGCTTTGTGCCCACCGCTGAGTTGGCGCGCGGGAATTCCAGCCAGGTTCATGAAGCTGGTCATGGCCAGGGAGCGCATGCCGCCGCGCCAGCAGAAAATCACTGCCGGCAACGTCGATCGGCCGCGGGCCGATTCGATCTGACTGACGAAATCGGGAATTTTTGGGGCGGCGATGACAACACCACGGCGGCGCGCGATCATTTTCCCCCGCTGCTTATAGAGGGTACCGATCTCGGCACGTTCATCATTGCTGAACAGGGGGACATTGATCGCACCGGGGATACTTGCTTGGGTAAATTCGGCCGGAGAGCGAACATCAACCAGCAGTGCCTGTTGCCGGCGGTATTTAAGTGCTGCTTCCAGGTCGATGGTTGCTTGCATTGCTGTGCTCCAGGAGGTGGTGCTGCGTCGGTTTGTGTCGCCGGGGTGAAGAAGGTCGGGGCAACTATGGGGACGAAAAGTTAATGATGTCAAGAAAAAGGTTGACAGTATCGGTTATGAGGAATAGGGTGTCAAATTCTGACGCGGGATGGAGCAGTCTGGTAGCTCGTCGGGCTCATAACCCGAAGGTCGGGGGTTCAAATCCCTCTCCCGCAACCAATAAAAACAAGAGGCCACTGGATCAAGCGATTCGGCGGCCTTTTTTTTGCCTGCGTGCCGTTGCCGGCTATTTTTCTTCGTTGTCTGCCGGGGAGGTGTTTCCCCTGGTACGGAGCCAACGATTGAAGCGTTCCCGTGGCCCTTGTGAGAGGATACGTTCAAAGGTTTTGCGGTCGTGCAGGTAGAGGCAGTGGCGAACAATGGTATAGGGGCTGAAGGTATTGTCCGGATTGGCCGCCATGAAGAGATTGCGATAGTCCTTGACGGTTTTAAGGTTGTTTACCAGCGACTGATGCAAATCGGAGCGTTTGAAGTGGTGATCCAGGGAGAGAATATCCTGAACAAAGTTATCGACCTTATAGTCCTGAAATTCAAAATCCCGGAAAAAGTGTCCGGCGACCCGCAAGAAGTTAAAAGCGTTAATGACTCTGCTGTTAATGGACTGGGCGTCTTCCATCTCCTCATCGCTGGTCGGGCTGTCGCTTAAGGGGGCCGCTGTGGCCGCCTCCATCAGTTCGCTGGTGGCATTGCGGATTTCCTTGAACTCGCGGTCGGCCAATTCAAACAGGGCCGAGAGGACATTGATGCGGCGTTTGAGATTATTGGGAATGGACTTTTTATATTTGATTTTGTGGTCAAGGACGCTCCAGGTGTCCTGAATCAGCGAGCGGATCTGAACCTCAAAGGGAAAGTTGGCAATATCATCGTCATTAGGACTGGGTGTAGCGGGAGCGAGGTCCATGTGGAGGCCTTTGTAGCCGAAAAGATCTTCTGTTCCTTCCATGGCCGCAATCTTGTCAGTGACGTCGATGATGTTGAAATGTTCCTTGAGGGTTTCAGATACCAGGGCGACCTGATCCTCGTAGAGACAGACAATGCGAATGCCGATCAGGTCACTAAGGTAGTCTTTAATGGCATAGGGACAACCTTCGGTTTCCAGGCCACCCTGGTACTTGCGCTGAAACTTTTTGATGCATTCGTCCTGGTCTTTGATGCGCCCTTCAATTTTGGTCACCTCGCCCAGATCTGACTGTCTTATCAGTGTTTCAATGGTGCTGATGTAGCGATTTTTGGTGGTTTCGAGGTCGCGCTGGTGGCGTGCGTAGAAATCTCGAAAAAGCTTCTTTTCCAGTTCGAAATCCAGAGAGGCCAATGGTTTTATCCTGTTGTTGTAATTTTAAAAATTTGAGGTTGTGGCTTCTGTGAAAGCTGTTACGTTTGTATTGAAAAAGATTTTTCACTGTGTTTGATAAATATACCAGCTTTTCTGTTCTGTGGGGAGGGTGCTTATAGATTTTTCGATAGTGACTTTGCTGGTTGAAGGGAATGTGCCGGCGTCGGATCAGGGGCCGGCACAAAAAAATAGGCGCAAAGCGGGCAAAAAAAAGGCCCCGAAAACGGGGCCTTTTGGCGTATGCAAATATGAATCAGATTCTTTGCACGTTGGCCGATTGAGGGCCCTTCTGGCCTTGGGTCACGTCAAAACGAACGCGATCACCTTCGGCAAGAGATTTGAAACCGTCGCCCTGGATCTGTGAGAAGTGAACGAACACGTCCGGTCCGTTATCCTGCTCGATGAAGCCAAAACCCTTAGAATCGTTGAACCACTTTACTGTACCTTCTGCCATTTTTTCTCTCCATGTTCCCCGCGGGAACTTTTTAGTGTTTGTGTCCTTATTTTTCGCCAATAAAAAACACGCACCCTTATTAAGGTCTGCGTGTTCTGATCCGTATGACAAATTGTTGTCGGGCGAAAAGAATAATCCACAAACGTGTTAAGTTGTGGGGGACGCTAGCATGGTCGAGCTGGTAGATGCAAGTAAAAAAAGAATTTTTTTTGTAACTATTCAGCGGTTGTGTTGGTTTTGTTCTCCTGAGCCCCGGCATCGGTTTAACGAGAGGCTGTCAGGTCGGCACGGCTTTGCTGCCGTTGCTCTGGTTCCCGGCTGTCGTGGCGGGAATGCTGAAGGGTTATTGACCAATCTGTAAAGCCGTTCTACAATACGTCATTGTTAAAGTCGTAAAAGCCTGAGCAGAGGCTCACGATTGTCTTGTCAGGGGAACGGAAACTGCTGTTATTTCTATGATTATGGGAGTATTTCGGGATTTATCATAATTTTGTTCTAATTCCCCTTGAGGTAAATTTTTAAATAGGCTTTTTTTCGCCACTGTAGGCTGCGGACCGCCACTTTTTATCGTGTCTGGAATATGTTGTTCCCTATGGGTTGTTGCCTTGTTTCCGCCTTCACTGGGGTTGTCAGAACCTTGTTTTGTTTTCTGGTGCTGTTGGCATCGGGATTGCTACCTTCACGCAGTGCAAATTAAATTGCGCTCTACAGTAACTTTTCCAAGGAGGAAAAAATGTCGTACATCAAAAAGTTTTTAGCAGGCTTTACAGTAACAATGTTTGTCGTCACCATGGTTTTAGCGGGTGGTGCATCTGATGCTCTTGCTCAGTCGCGCCTGGCCTTCTCCGGAGGCCCTGACGGTGGCACCTTCCAGTATTTTTCCAATGCCATTTCTTCACGTTTGAGCCGTACTCAAGCTGACATGGATGTTTCCAACATGATGTCGGCTGGTTCGGTTGAGAACCTGCG
>NZ_JCBCBS010000174.1:0-1584 GCF_059864205.1 Pelovirga sp. | reverse complement strand
GAACCAAAGAGACTTACTGTGCTTCCCGCTCCTTGCAGGTCTTGGTGTAGCTGTCGAGCAGGCGTCGAATCATCTTCTGGTAATGGGTGTGGTTTTTCTGCGCTTCGTGTTTAAAAAAATCGACACTCTCACGGCTCAGGGCGAGGGTGACTTTGACCGTATCCTCTTTAAATGACAGCTCTGCCGGTGATGGCAGGAAGTCGGAAACAATCCTTACCGGGCCAATCGGTTCATCAGTGTAAACTATTTTCTTGCTCATAAATTTGCTTCCCCTTTCTCCGCTGGCAGATCCTTAAGGCAACACCTGATTCAAAGGTTTTGCCTTTGACCTCATCTGCGTGCATCTGTTTTTATCTGCGTTCGAGTTGCCTTTAAAGCTTTTAAACCTTTTTTTCGTACGCAGATAACGGCGGATAACGGCGGATAACGGCGGATGAAGGCTAAAACCATTAAAACCTGTTTTTTTTAGTAAAATCCCTAAACCTTCAATCCGCGAGTTGCCATTAAGGGGTAAAAATCTGCCCCTTCTCAGTTGTCGGAAAAGTCCTTTCGGTCCAGCCCTGACTGTCTGACGATTGACTGGAATGTCCCGTAGGGAATCTCTTTTTTGGGGTGTGGCACAATGACAATCCTATTATCAGAGCGCAATTTTACATGACTACCCCTTTGCGATACCTGCTGAAATCCGTGTTTGAGAAGAATCGCAATTATTGCCTTTGATGAGTGCATTTCAGGCATTGATGACAGTTTCTCCGATGAGCGCATCACCAACATGCAGATAATGCTGGTCGCCGACTTCATTTTCAAAGTAAAGGGCCACCGCTTCCTTGAGATTTGAAACCGCCTCGTCGATAGTTGAGCCGAAACTTGACACATCAACATTCAGGCATTGTGATACGAAATATTTGCCCTCCTGAAAAACAACATATTTGAGATGGCGCATCGTATTACCTCCCTGGAACGGTTTTATGGTCAACACCTTTAAACTTCTTTTTTGGAACGCAGATAAAGGCTTGCCGCGATGAAAATCTATGAAAATCTGAGAGTAGAACCTATTACTGCTGGAACCTCTGGTTGTGATTGCATTTATTAGATCTTGATAGATCTTGATTGCGGCAAAAAAAAGATTTTGGTCAGAGTCTCAGCGTTAAGGCATTTAACGGAGAGTCGGAGAGGAGCAGAGACGGAGAGAAAACCACACTTAAAATCAGTATTCTTGGTTTTAAGACCCAAAACCTTTTTCAGGGTTCCTCTCCTTCTCTCCGCCTCAGCGTCTCTGCGTTGAGGCTTTTAACGCAGAGAGTGAAAGCTTTAACCACTAATCTGAATTCGTTTTATGCTGCTCCAGCAGAACCGCAACGGCATGTGCCAGTGGTGCGAGATCCTGATGGATGGTTTCCCAGACAATGTCGTGGTCGACACCAAAATATACGTGAATCAGTTTATCACGCGTGGCGCACATGGCGGGTTTCTTTCAATATCTGTTTGCCGATGTGGGGTTTGAGGGCTTTACGGGTAACCAGGTCGACTTTGCGGCCAAGAAGTTCTTCCAGTCGTTGTTCAAGCCGCAGAAAAGCGACAAAT
>NZ_JCBCBS010000173.1:0-22173 GCF_059864205.1 Pelovirga sp. | reverse complement strand
TTGAAAACTCCTCCTGCTATCTTTTTCGACCTTGAGCACAGCTCAATCTACGGCCCGGGGGAAAAGTACTGGATTATTGGTAACGGCAGCAGTAAAACCGGGATGCCCGCATTTCAACATATCGATCGGGTCGACCGTTGGCATCTGGTAAATTACATTTACGATCTTCAGGCACCCGCAGAGAAAAAGGACGGAGATAATGATCATCATAAAGCCTGGTTCGGTTAATAATCTGATATCGTCGAACTGAGCCAGATCTTATTGCTCACGAAATACCAGACAATCAAAGCCCAACCTGATTTCACCAGGTTGGGCAGCCTGGCATGATGTTCTGAAATGGATTCTCACATTTCCTGGGGCTTACACCACCGACGGAGACTGCTGGGCACAGACGTGGGGGGGGGTGTTTGGTGATAATCAGCAGAATTCCCGACCCGGTGCTGAACTGACGCTTTTTTTACATCTCGATTATCCACCCAGCATCTTCGTCATCATCTTTTTCATTGTTGCGTTCTTCAGCATCCCCATCATCCACATTTCGCCAATCGATTTGTTCATGAATGACATGCTCGGGAAAGAATGCTGCAACAGCATAATATCAACCAGCCGGATTTTCTTCTGAATCGCCAGGGCCCACTCGTTAATCATTTCTGCAGAGCCCTCGCCGATCACAGTAGCCCCATAGATCTTGCCATATTTGCTTGCCAGAACCCTCACCGAACCGGTGGTGACCTGTTCGGCAATAGCCGCGCCGTAATCAGCATGCTTGGCTTCAATCACCTCATATTTGATGCCGGCTGCGATCAGATCGGATTCACGCATCCCCACCGATGAAACCTGTGGTTCGGTAAATACCGTCCAGGGCACAACATATTTTTTGAAGTCCTTTTTGAATGGCCAGGGGCGCATAATATTCATCAGGGCGATCATCCCCTGGTGCATGGCGGCGTGGGAAAAAAGGTAATGACCATTGCAGTCACCCACTGCAAAAATATGGGGGATATTGGTCTGCAGGTTGGCATTAACCGGGATCCCTTTCGGGGTGTACTGCACTCCTGCTTTTTCGAGATCCAGCTTGTCGATCACCGGTGCCCGACCGGCAGCGAGCAGCAAGCGCTCAGCTTCGAGGGTTTCCCCCTCCCTGGTGGTCAGAACGACATGACCCTCATCATTTGTCCTAACCGAGGTAATGGAACGACTGTTGTAGACGGCAATCCCTTCTTTTTTTAAACATTCCTCGAGCAGATCACCAGCAAAGCGATCGGCAAAGGGGAGCAGGTGTGGATCCATCTGCACGATAGTCGTCCGGCAACCCAGTTGCGAAAAGGCCTGAGCCATCTCAGCGCCAATGGCGCCACCGCCAATAATCAGCATACTTTTGGGGATGGCGTTGAGGTGGAACAGGTTTTCGTTGGTCAAAAGATTATCGATGGTATCAAGTCCCGGAATCGGTGGTTTGGCCGGACGTGTCCCGGTGCAGATAAAAATACGTTTGGCGCTGATCCGCCGCCCGTCAACCTCGACAGTATGGGAATCGACAAAACGCGCTGCGCCCTTGACCTTGTCAACCTTGCCGAGCTTTTTATCGTACTTGGCGACAACGGCTTTAAGTTGTTCCTGTATCAGTGAAAAAGGATCTTTGACCTCCGGTTCACGCATTTCCTCCATCTGCATGGCGGGGAACCTGGTCACTGCATGACGGGTTTTACCCATACGTAGCAAGGCTTTACTGGGAATACAACCGGCGTTCATACATTCGCCACCGATTTTGTCTTTCTCAATGGCACAGACCTTCAGCCCCATTTCTGAAGCCATGGCCGAGACAACCAGACCAGCCGGGCCAACGCCGATGGTGATGATGTCGTATTCATAATTTGTCATACTGTCTCTCCTTATTATTACTCCGGTGGTAACTATTCACTGCCGACCTTGCGCAGGGTCGGGGATCCATTCTTTAACAGCCTAAAATTTCACTGGATTCCCGCATTCGGGAATGACGATGTGAGTTCAACTTTTATCTGTTTTGTCGCCGAAGCAATAGCGACTGAACTTGTCAACCGACACGATTAATTCATAATATTATATATATGTTTTATAGAATGGTGCAAGAAATCACCAGCCTGACAAGCCGGTCTTTTGGCGCAAAAAGATCATAAAAAAACCCGCTTGTGGCGGGCTTTTTTACTCAGCTCTTAAAATGTCAAGATCAGGGGTGATATTCAATCAGGGAGTTCTGAGTCGTGCGACAATCGGGGCAAGTAAACACACGCGTATCATACCACCAGGGCTCACTTCCCCAATAGGACTCATTGGCTATACAGTCAAGATGCTCAACCTGATTGAGATTTTTGGCATCCCGGCACGAGGCACAATAAACCCAGATCTTGCCGGCAGCGCACGCCTGGAGAAATTCACCGGGATTCGACATTTCCCCCTCCCGTCATCAGGCCTTGGAAATGTTCGCGGTATTTCCTTCGGCGCGCAGGCGCTTGACCGACTTGCCGGAAATCCCCCAGCTTTCCGTTTCGACCTCTTTAATAATGACATGGGTCGAATAGGGATTCTTATTCATGATCTTGACCATCAAATCGGTAATCCCTTCAACCAACTGGGCTTTTTGTTCATTCGTCGTACCTTTGGTAACGTTGACCTCTATGTAGGGCATGGGGATATCCTTTCAGTGTTGTTGCTAAATATTATTCAGAACGCCCATTATCGCCAAGGCATTGCGGTAATGCAACCTCAATAACGAATCGTTCCCTTTTAAGCTGGCGCACAACATCCCTTAATCGTCTGTTTTGGCAAGGATCAAGCTTTTTTCCGCCATAGAAGGCAGCACCGTAGCTTTCAGCAAACTCCCGACACAAGGGGTGGCCACTGAGATACGCCAACTGATACAACCCTAACTCAGGGGGCAGGCGCTTCAGTCCCGCGCAGCGGGCCACCTGACGCAGATAGGAGTGCAACAAACCTTTATCTTGTGTTCCCCCTCCGCGTTTCCAGACGAAGGCAACGACACCGCAAAGGGCCATAAACATCATTCCACCAGCCAGCCAGGAAAATTTGACTTGGCGCAACAGCGCCAGCCTGGTGGATGCTTCCCGTAACAGCTGAAACTGCTGCTGGACATCGTAATTGAGAACGCGCCGGGTCCATGAATGAAAAAGGGCATCGGTCAGGCTTTGCAGATAGCTGCGCCCGGCCACTGCGGCAGAAAAAGCCTGTTCAGCATTAACAGCAAGGCGGCTGGGATCGATCCGTACCCACTCCCCCTCATCATTTAACGCCTCAACCCAGACATGGGCGCGATCCTCTGTCACCAGATAAAACTTGCCGAAGCGGTTATAGGTTCCCCCCAGGTAACCACCGACCAAACGCGCCGGCACGTCCATCAGGCGCAACATGATGGCAAAGGACGAGGCAAAGTGTTCACAATAACCACGCCGCGAATCGAACAAAAAGGTCGCCAGAGGGGTTGCGGTTTGCGGCAGATTGATAGCGGAATAGCTGAGTTGCTGCTGAAGAAAAAACCCCTCGAGCCCAGCTACCCGCTCGGCAAATCCAAAATGTTGGTTGCTGATAGCTGCCGCCGCCTGACGCACTGGCACCGAGAGTGTTTCCGGCACAGCTAGATAAATTTCCGCCGCGTCACTTAGCGTGGCGACCCCTTGCGGCCACCCCACTGTGCGATAAGTGATGCGCTTGTAATCCTGGCGCTGACGGACAAAAACACCATCAGCTTCACTGCGATGGGACACCCCCTGCAGACGATCACTGCGATCAAGAGCGACCAGGTAGTGATCCGACTTCGGCTCGGCGTAAAACACCACTTCCTGCCCGGTCCCACCGCCAGGCTTAAACTGCTCCCGCGGCAAACGATTGCTGCGCCGCCAGATCTGGCCATCAAGCTGATCAAGGACAATACCACGCCAGTAGAGTAGCTGGTCCGGCAGTTCACTGGTTTCAGCACGAAAGGCGATAGCTCCCGTACTGGCCAGATCAGAAAAGCTCCCCGGCCGCACCTGATCACTCATGCCGACCGCAGCGGTGCCTTCCTGACCGATAATATTCCATAATGGCGTCGGGGTGCGAGGCAAAACAAAGAATAGGGCCGCCATCAGTACCAGTGTCGTTGCCGGAATGGCCAACAGAAAAATACCTAGCCCGTTAAAGGCCTGGACAGGCAGTTGAATGGCAGGATCGACGTGAACAAAGCTCAGCAACACCAGACTGGTGCTCAACATCAGGATCATCAGAGCCAGATAGGCCAGATAAATCATATCGAGGGTCAACAGGGACGAGGCGGCGAGGAGCGTCAGCGCCAGGACAAAGGTCTGCAACATATTGCGTGGCGTTTTTTCACTGGCTAACCGTGCCGCCAACAGAACGCACAGAACCTGCACCAGTGGCAAAACTACTTCAGTCATGGTCAACTGCATCCCACTGATAACCACAGCAATAAGGGTGACCAGCACTGCCAGGCGGTGGAGCGTCAGGTTCCAGTCAACGCGGGAGCGTAGCAATCCAGCAATAAGACCGGCAATGAAGAAGATCTGCACCCAGCGCGCAATAAAGGGAAAAACCGGCAGGAGGGCAAGCAACGCCGCGCCGTACAGAAGCCAGGTCAACAATCGCTGCAGATTACTCATAGAGGGCCAACTCCTTGAGCAGGCGCAACCGATGCGTACGTCCTACGGCTGGAGCAAAACGCTTGGCACCAATGACAAGTCCGACCGCACACTGTTGATGAAAGCAGCGATTGATCAGATAGGCACAGCGCCCCAGTCGCTCTTCCAGAGGACCGTCAAACTGCTGAGGGTCGATCATTCTGGTCACCGCCGCCTGGCGATTCAGCTGTTTGGTTTTCAAATTGTCATGACGCGCCGACAGCTTCCAGTGGATCGCCCGGGGCGAATCACCGGGGCGGTAGTCTTCGATACTGCGCAGATCGCCATCGCCGCCGGGCATGGCAATCTGCTGTTCACTTGCGCTGCGCCGGCCATCCTGCTGCACCGGCAACGGGGATGCCAACGGACGCGGGAAAACCAGCAGTGTCCGGGATGGATGGTAGCGACAGGAACGAACAAAGAAATTGACCGGAAAGCAGGAAGCAATGTGGAGCGGCGGAGCCGGATGCATGCCGCGTCTCGGCATGGTCAAAGGGATATCAACCACCTCACTGCCGGCGGCGGCGATGGCCGGCACCAGTATCTTGTGTTCTGCAATACTGATTTCGAGTAGATACACCGGAATATAGCGTTGACGATTACTGATACGAACCCGCAGGGTTCCAGACGTTGCAGCAAACAGATCAGCACTGGGGAGCAGGCGCAATTCAATACGATGCAGATTGCGGTGGCCACAGAGCCCGGTAACCGCCATGAAACCAAGCTGTGCCGAGACCAGCAGATAGAGCAGATTGTTACCGGTATTGACCGCGGCGAAACCAAAAAGCAGGGTCAGAGCAATATAGAAAGCACCAGCGCGGGTCAGCCTTAAACGACGGGCACCGGTATATCCTTGAGTAGTGATCGCAACACCTCTTTTTTATTCAAATGATCCTGTTCGGGGCGCAACTCAAGACGGTGAGACACCACTGCCAGCGCCACCACCTGAACATCCTCCGGCACCACAAAGGAGCGTCCCTGCAGATACGCCTGGGCCCGTGCCGCTGCTGCCAGGCTGATACCGCCGCGGGTAGAAATACCATTAATAAACGCTGAATGGTCACGGCTGCGCTGCAGCAGTTGATGGATATAATCGGCGATCTTTTCATGCAGGGAGATTTTTTCCCTGACGAACTGGCGCGCCTCGATGATCTGTTCATGACTCAGCAGCGGTTTAATCCGAGTTAGATCTTCGCGCACACTACCGCGGCGGATAATCTGTTTCTCCAGCGCTGGTGGTGGGTAACCGATATCAGTGGTCATTAAAAAACGGTCGAGCTGCGATTCCGGCAGCGGAAAGGTGCCAACATGATCCAACGGATTCTGGGTCGCTATCACCATGAAGGGTTCCGGCAACTCATAGGTCACCCCTTCGAGGGTGACGCGGCGCTCCTCCATGGCTTCAAGCAGGGCGCTCTGGGTCTTCGGCAGGGTGCGGTTGATTTCATCAACCAACAGAAGATGATTAAAAATCGGTCCCTTGACAAAATGGAAGCGATTATCTTCACGATTAAAAATGGAAACACCGGTAATATCGCTCGGCAACAGGTCACCGGTACACTGGATACGCCCGAAATCAAGCCCGAGGGCAGCAGCTAATCCCAGTGCCAGGCTGGTTTTGCCCAGGCCCGGAATATCCTCGATGAGCAGATGCCCTTCGGCCAGCAGGCAGATCAGCGCCGTGCGGATAGCCTTGATTTTTCCCTGCAGATAGCGACTGGAAAGGGTGTCAATGACGCCCAATATCGGCTCACGATGCACTAGTTCCATACTGACTCCCTGCGTTAAAAGTGATAGACGGACAACCTGCTACAAAAGTAGCAGCGCTTGTCTGTTTGATAAAAAAAGCCCCATGGAAGCCATGGAGCTCTTATCCCTGATCAATGGCAGCAAACTGACCTGCTATTATTCAAAAACGACAACAAAGCTGCTGTTGTAGCCTTCGGCGATCAATTGGCTGGTCATTTGCTCGGCCTGTTCCATTGAGGAGAAATCACCAACACGCACCCGATGAACTGCTTGTCCATTGACCTGCGCTGTAGCCACCTGGGCATGACCGAAGCGCTCACGCATCTGATTGGCCAGTTGGTGCGCATTATCCGGCACAGAAAAAGCGGCAATCTGAATCGCGTAACTGTTATTAACCGCTGCCATAGAGCGCCGTTGAGGGACATAGGAGCCACCAATCGCAACAACCTCGACCTCAGCCAGGCCGGCATCAACAGTGCCCAGTTGTCGGGCAGCACCATAGGAGAGATCAATAATCCGCCCGGCGGCAAAAGGTCCACGGTCATTGATACGAACCTGAATTTGCTTGCCGTTACCCAGATGGGTTACCTGAACCAGTGTCCCCATGGGGAGGGTTTTGTGCGCGGCGCTGATACCGTACATATCATAAACTTCACCGTTACTGGTCTTCAGACCATGAAAGTCGCGGCCATACCAGCTGGCAATGCCGCGTTCACGATAGCCCTGATGATCACGCAATGGCGTATAGCGGATGCCGTCTACTTCATAAGGACGCTGCCAGCCCGGCAATTCGCGCGTTTCCGGAGTATCAATGACCCTGACAACCGCAGCGCTGCGACCACCGCAGGCAGCAAGCAGAAGCATCAGCGTCAAACACAGGAAAAGTAGAGCAAAACGCCACGCAGATATCATAAAATTACCGCTTAAGGTTAGTCTTCTTCGATTTCAGTCATTGCCCGGAAGCGCTGATAGCGCTGTTCAACCAGACCTTCCGGTGAATATTCAAGCAGTTCCTGCAGGTGTTTCAGAAGATACTGTTTCAAGGTTGCTGCAGCTTCAGCCGGATGTTGATGAGCGCCCCCCGAGGGCTCCGGCACAATATCGTCAATCACCGTTTTCAAACTGTCAACATCCTGCGCTGTCAATTTCAGTGCTTCAGCAGCCTGCGGCCCCTTGCTGCCATCGCTCCAGAGGATAGCCGCACAACCTTCCGGCGAAATAACCGCATAAACCGAATACTGCATCATCAGGACGCGATTTCCGACGGCAATCGCCAGGGCGCCGCCGGAGCCCCCTTCGCCGGTCACGGTAACGATCACCGGCACCGTCAGGGTCGCCATTTCACGCAGATTTCGGGCAATTGCCTCGGCCTGTCCACGTTCCTCGGCACCGATGCCGGGAAAGGCCCCCGGAGTGTCGACAAAGGTGAAAATCGGCAAACGGAACTGCTCGGCCAGCTGCATCACCCGTAATGCTTTACGGTAGCCTTCGGGGTTGGGCATGCCAAAATTGCGATGGACCTTTTCTTTGGTGTTGCGACCTTTTTGATGACCGATAACACAGCAGGGCTGGCCGTCGATCCGCGCGAAACCACAGACTAAAGCCGGATCATCACGATAGTTGCGATCACCATGGATCTCAAACCAATCGGTGAAGATCCGTTCAATATAATCGAGGGTGTAGGGGCGTTCGGCATGACGCGCCAGCTGGGTGCGCTGCCAGCGGGTTAAGTTGGAATAAATCTCTTTTTTCAGGCGCTCGGCCTTTTTTTCGAACTTCTGAATTTCACTGGTAAAGTCAACGCTGTCGGTTGAATATTCGCGCAACTCACTGATTTTATTCTGTAATTCGGCAAGGGGCTTTTCAAAATCGAGGAACTGGCTCATGCAAATCTCCCTGCGTCGAGCGACAATAAATCACCGCAGACGTTCTTTAATAGATCTTTGTGGTCGGTCAATAGGGCGTGGGCTCATTGGAGCGAAATCCCCCCCGATCCTGCTAAAAACATAAATACTGATAGTAAAACGGTCACACAACCAGGTCAAGCACAAGACCGGCGGCAACTGCATTTACTCAAAATGCATAACGCTGTAGCCAAACAGGGCTTCAACGTCTGCCATGGCTTCCTCCGCTGCTGCCATTTTCAACTGTTCGGGCAGCTTGATCAAGGTCTCACTGCGGTTGGGGATGACAATCTGCAGCAGCACGTCACAGTCGCCACGATAGCGCTGTACAATACTTTTGAGCTGGCGCAGCTGGGCTTCCTGCAAACCAGGAGTAGTCAAACGGATGCGTACACGCCTGGCCATGGTCTTGCGCACTTCACGCAACAGGGCAATATCGCCGGCGAGGAGTTTGCATGCCTCTTCACCAACATCGAGTTCGCCACTGACGATAATCGGTTCTTCACCCTTGATCAGCTCCATCGCAGCAGCATAGACTTCGGGGAAAACGACAATTTCCAATGAACCGGTAAGATCCTCAATGGTGACAAAGGCCATGCGGTCTCCCTTTTTGGTCACCAGCTCCTTCATTCCGGAAACGATACCACAGATACGCACCTGCTCCTTATCGGTACGCTCATTCAGGGCGCTGATTTCGCAGGTGGCAAAACTTTTGATGGCATCAGCGTGACGCGCAAGAGGATGACCGGTGACGTAGAAGCCCAAGGCCTCTTTTTCATGGCTCAGCAGGGTTTTCTCGTCCCATTCTTCGAGCTGCGGTAACTGGCCATAACCGTTGCCGCCAACAGAAAGAATTTCATTGCTGCCAAACAGTGAATCCTGCCCAGACTCCTGTTCGCGCTGCAAGCGTTGACCGATATCCATGCATTCCTCAAAAGCGCAGAGGAACTGTGACCTTTTACCCCCCAGGGAGTCAAAGGCTCCGCACTTGATCAGCGCTTCAACAACTTTTTTATTGACCTTGCGCAAGTCGACACGTTCGCAAAAATCCTGCAGTGAGCTGAAAGGTTTTTCCTTGCGCACGCTAAAGACGGCATCCAGAGCGGCAGATCCCACCCCCTTCACCGCCCCCAGACCAAAGCGCATGGCTTCGTTATCAACGGTGAAGGAGCGCTCTGACGCATTAATGTCGGGGGGCAGAATCGACACCCCCATACTCCGGACTTCACTGATATTTTTGATGACTTTATCAGTGTTCTCCATATCTTCAGTCAGCAGGGCCGCCATGAATTCGACCGGGTAATGGGCTTTAAGGTAGGCGGTCTGGTAAGCGATCAGAGCATAAGCGGCCGAATGAGATTTGTTGAAACCGTAGGCAGCAAACTTCTCCATCAGATCAAATACCGCCTCAGCTTTTTTGGTGTTGAGCTTGTTTTCCTGGGCACCGGCGAGAAATTGTTTTTTCTGTTGGGCCATCTCGTCGGCTTTTTTCTTGCCCATGGCGCGGCGCAGCAGGTCAGCGGCGCCAAGACTGTAATTGCCAAGAATCTGGGCAATCAGCATGACCTGTTCCTGATAGACGATAACCCCATAGGTATCTTTGAGGATCGGCTCAAGCTGGGGAAAGTCGTATTGAAACTTTTCCAGACCGTGTTTACGCTTGATAAAAGAATCAACCATACCGGAACCCAAGGGCCCGGGACGATAGAGGGCGACCATGGCGATCAGGTCTTCAAAACAGCTGGGTTTAAGCTTGACCAGATATTCCTTCATGCCGCTCGATTCGAGCTGAAAAACCCCGGTGGTTTCACCATGGGAGAGCAATTCGAAGGTCTTTTTATCATCATCGGCAATCAGTTTAAGATCAAACGTCTGATCCTTGCCGGCGCGCACCAGCCGCACCGCATTTTCCAGGACAGTGAGGGTTTTCAGCCCGAGAAAGTCAAACTTGACCAGACCGATTTTTTCAACATAACTCATCGGATACTGGGTCACCTGCCCGCCCGACTTAGGATCAACATAGAGGGGAAGATATTCCGGCAAGGGCCGCGGGGTAACCACCACCCCGGCGGCGTGGGTGGAAGCATGGCGTGTCAACCCTTCCAGCGCCAGGGCAATTTTAACCAGTTCCTTGATCTTGGGTTCTTTATCAATCAGGGCTTTTAACTGGGGTTCCTGTTCAATTGCCTGTTTCAGGGTAATACCAAGCACCGTCGGCACCATCTTGGCGATCTTGTCGACCTCACCGTAGGGGATATTCAGAGCCCGGCCGACATCACGCAGCACCCCCTTGGCGAGCATGGTACCGAAGGTGATGATCTGGGCGACATTCTCTCTGCCGTATTTTTCGCGCACATAGTCGATCACCCGCTCGCGCCCGTAAATACAGAAATCGACATCGATATCGGGCATCGATATGCGTTCCGGATTGAGAAAACGTTCAAACAGCAGATTGTAGGGAATCGGATCGATATCGGTAATGCGAATGGCAAATGCTACCAGACTGCCGGCCGCCGAACCCCGCCCCGGACCAACCGGAATACCGTGGTCCTTCCCCCAGTTGATAAAATCGGCAACGATCAGAAAATAGCCTGGGAAACCCATCTGTTTGATGCAGTCGAGCTCCACCTGCAATCGCTCTTCATAGGTACGTACCATTTCGTCAGTAACCGGGCGCACCTGGCGGATTTCTTCCAGTCGCTCCTGCAAACCGATCCGGCTCTGCTCAGCAAGGACCTCATCGAGGGTTTGGTCTGCCGGTTTTTCGTACTGGGGAAAGTGGTAGGTATTAAAGTCAAGATCCAGATTGCAGCGTTCAGCAATGCGGATGGTATTGGCAATGGCATCGGGATGCTCGGCAAAAAGGCGGGTCATCTCCTCGGCGGACTTAAGATAAAATTCCTCATTGGGAAAGCGCATCCGATTCGGATCGTCCATGGTTTTGCCGGTCTGGATACACAGCAGCACCTCATGGGCAAAGGCATCTTCGCGTGACAGATAATGGCAGTCATTGGTGGCCACCAGAGGCAAATTCAGTTCCCCGGCCAGGGAAATCAATCCGGCATTGGCTTTTTTCTGTTCGGGCAGAAAATTTTCCTGCAATTCAAGATAAAATCGCCCATCATCAAAAATCTCCGCCATCCGCGTAGCCCGGGCATGGGCTTCAGTCGTCTGATTCAGGTTGATCAGGGTCGGTAACTCACCGCCCAGACAGGCGGACATGGCAATCAATCCCTGATTGTGCTGAGCCAACAGATCCCAGTCTATGCGCGGTTTATAGTAAAAACCTTCGCGGTAGGCAGCGGAAATCAAGCGACAGATATTGCGGTAACCGGTAAGATTCATACATAACAACACCAAATGGTATGAAGCCTCGGACGAACCGCGGGCATTGGTTTTATGAAATCGTGATCCCGGCGCAACATAAACCTCGCAGCCGATAATCGGCTTAACCCCGGCTGCCATCGCCTTGCTGTAGAATTCGATAGCACCAAACATATTGCCGTGATCCGTCACTGCCACCGCCGGCATACGAAATTCTTTGGCTTTGGCAACCAGTTCATCAAGCTTTATCGCCCCGTCAAGCAGGCTGTACTGGCTGTGTAAATGAAGATGGACAAAATTGGAATGTTCCATGATTGACTGTTCCTGAAAAAAGCTTTGGGTCGACGGTTAAGAGCAGGATGCTAGACTGCCACAGTCAGTGTAAATTTTACAACAGACAACATTCAGATCTCCTTGTTATACTGTCGGGCAAAGCTTTCGCTACCAAAATAAGACAAAAGGATACCATCATGCGCATCGAAACGGACATCAAACTCGGCTTCAAGGATGTATTAATCCGCCCCAAACGCTCGACCATTAAAAGCCGCGCCCAGGTCAGCCTCGAGCGTGAATTTACCTTTCTCCACAGTCAGCATCGCTGGCTCGGCACGCCGATTATTGCCGCCAACATGGACACCGTCGGCACCTTTGAACTGGCTGCGGCACTTGCCCGTCATGGGCTGGTCACCGCTATCCACAAGCATTATCAGCCCCGGCAGTGGGGGGTATTTCTGGCACAACAACCCGCCTCTATTGTCGAGCACATCATGGTCAGCACCGGCACCTCCGATCAGGATATGGAGCAGCTGCGCACCATTATCGAGCAGCATCCGCAACTCAAATTCATTTGCATCGATGTCGCCAACGGCTATGCCGAAGCCTTTGTCGATTTTGTCCGCCGCTGCCGTCACACCTTTCCTGATAAAACCATCACCGCCGGCAATGTTGTCACCGGTGAAATGGTCGAAGAGTTGATCCTCTCCGGTGCCGATATTGTCAAGGTCGGCATCGGCCCCGGTTCGGTCTGCACCACCCGGATTAAAACCGGGGTCGGTTACCCGCAATTATCCGCGGTCATCGAATGCGCAGACGCTGCCCATGGCCTGGGTGGTCGCATTATATCGGATGGCGGCTGTATCAGTGCCGGCGATGTTGCCAAAGCTTTCGGTGGTGGCGCCGATTTTGTCATGATCGGCGGCATGTTTGCCGGCCACGACGAAAGTGGCGGTGAACTGGTGCAGCGTGACGGCCGTCAGTACAAACTCTTTTACGGCATGAGTTCGGCCACCGCCATGGAAAAGTATGTCGGCAGCATTGCCGACTATCGTGCCTCGGAAGGTAAAACGGTCGAAGTTCCCTATCGTGGGCCGGTTGAAGATACCATCAGAGACATTCTCGGCGGGATACGCTCCACCTGTACCTATGTCGGCGCCTCGGCCTTGCGTGAACTGACCAAACGTACCACCTTTATCCGCGTGCAGGAGCAGGAAAATCAAACCTATTCCTGATTAAACACTCACACAACCAGTTCAGGATTGATTCACAAGTTGCAAATTTTCGCATTGCCGTTTTTTATCAAAACGCGGATTTTTTTTATCAACAAGGAAGTAAAGCATGCCCGTTTCCCCTACAATTGCATATCAGTTCCATCCCCAGCGTGAAGCCCTCTACAACGAGTTGCACATCCGCCCATTCTATACCCTCGAAGCGCCGCAACTGATGACGCACCTGGCCGCCTGTTGCGAGCGGCAGGAGGAATTGGACCAGGCCTTTGATTTACTGTGTGATTTATGTCGGCGTTACGATGTTAATCAGCCCATGGCCGCCACCGTTTCCTATCATGAAAATTTTGGCCACTTCGTCGTTCACTGGGAACGTCATGCGGAATTCTATTCACTGACCATCATGCAAAACGCCACTCCCGACCCTGACTCTCCTTTTAACCATACCGCCATCGACCTGTTACCTGCCGATTGGTTAAAGCGATTACCTGGCCAGATAATTGCTGCTTTTCATCTGATTATCGATCAACAGCAATTGAGCTACGAACAAAACGCCCTGGCTCGCTACTTTGAAGGTCATCCCGTCATGGTCAGCAACGTTTACAGCGGGAATGCACGTATCTATACGGCCTTTAAACTGCACGGTGACGAGTTTTCACGCTTTATCATCAATAATTTTCAGTTGAATAACACTCAGCTCGGGCAACTGGTACGCCGCATCACCGACATGGAAACCTACCGACTCCTGGCCATGATGGCCCTGCCGCCGGCGAAAAGGATTGCTCCACAACTTGTCGATATGGACAGGCAGCTGGGGGATATCCTGACCGTTGTCACCACCGCAGACACAACCAGCAGTGAACGTGAGCTGCTTGAAAAACTGACCAGAACAGAGGCGACTCTGGAGGCCTATCGCGCCGAAACCAACCAACGCTTTTCAGCAACCAGGGCCTACTACCAACTGGTCAAAGATCGGCTGGAAGGAATCAATGAGGGGAAGGTTGCAGGGCAGCTTTCTATCGGTGAATTTATCAATCGCCGTCTCAACCCGGCGTCACGCACCTGCGAATCGGTCAAAGAGTGGATGGATGACCTGTCGAAGCGCATCGAACGGGCCAGCGTGCTGATGCGTACCCGCGCCAACCTGACCCTGCAGGAGCAGAACCGCCTGCAACTGGCCGCCATGAACCGCCGCAGCAAACTGCAGTTTCGCCTGCAGGAAACCGTCGAAGGGCTGTCCATTGCCGCCATCAGCTACTATGCTGTCGGCCTGCTGGGCTATGTCTTCGGAGGATTCCCGCTGGAAGATTGGGGACTCAATAAAAATCTGCTGCTGGCGGCGAGTATCCCGCTGATAGTTGCCGGCGCCTGGTTCATTACCCGCCGCATTAAACGCCGGCTGATCCAGGAACAGGAGTAAACCGGCGGGGGCTGAGCATCAGCCAAGCCTCCACTGGTTCAAACCAAAAGGGTCACTGTTCCGACCCGATTTCCGCCAGTGGCGGCGGCGTCAAGTCGAACAAGGTTGAAAACTGCCAGCTCAGATCCGTTCCAATCTGGTTACCAAGATAATCTGCCAGCTGACCACTGATAACGGCTTCATAATCAGTGTCGGGGAACAGCATCTGGTTGGGAATAAAGCTTAAGCGCTTTAATTCAGCATCATAATCAACGGCACCGGAAACATAAGAGCCGTCAGCGCGTCGTAGCGATATGGCATTGGCGGAAATGGTTGCCGGATCAATGCCTTTATCAAAAACCACTGTTACCAGCACATCCACGGATACAACGGCACCATCAGCGATATTCTGCTGATCGACTTGCGGTGGGTTCATATCCCAGGTTTCCAGATTCTGCGCAATCCTCTCGGCATAGCGCTGCAGGTTGCTGCGATTAAGCTTTGATGGGTCTACTTGCCCACCGATGGATGACTTCAAACTCGCCACAACAGCCGGCTGATTTAAATTACGTTCTGCGTTCAACCCCTCAGCGATGACATTGCCATGTCGCAAAATTTCATCGCTGACCAGATAAGCTACCGGTTGCTGCTCCTCCGGTGCTATCGTCCCGCCGAGATTTGCAGCTATCGCGCTTCGCAGTGTCCCCATCAGCGCTGCCACCACCTGCGCCGCCTTATGTGTTCGCCGCGCTTCAACCATCTGATCCGGCAGCGGCGCAAGATAATCGTCAAACAAGGATATTTCATCGTCAATAGCGAGTTGCCTTTTGACGTTCAGTTCCGCCTTCTGCAGCTTCGTGCCGGGATTTTTTTTCATCTCCAGGTTGACCAGGGTCGTCAAAGGCGAGACAAACTGCCAGTGGCCCGCTGGAGCCTCGAGCAGATAGCTGTCAGTCACCGCTTGCCCACCATCCTCATCAACCGTTTCTCCACCGATAACTTCAACGACAACCGAATACTTCGCACCCTCACCGGGATTGATCGACAAAGTGAAGACACCGCCACTGCCGGATATCGCCATCGGTTCGCCACTGTCATACGTGCGGTTGCCATTACGATCAAGAAACACGCGCGCGCCCGACAAATAGCCATCCGCAACGACCCCGTTTAACGTTGTTGCTGCAGCTTCAGAGGTTCCTGATGGCGCGCTGGTTACCGGACGTAAGCCACCTCCTCCGTCGCCCTCACAAGCTGTCAGCAGCAAAAGGAGCAGAAAAACAAATAAACAAGAATAAAGGTCAAATGCACGTTTCATCGTCAACTCCGGTTAGCGCAAAGGTCTGGGGATCAGCAATGAAACCGGCTGATTCGCAGGGTTAACGTAAATCCAGTAACCGATTCCCGGCACCAGAATGGCCTTATTGCTACCAGCCGCCGTGGTGACTTCATTTACCCTGCCCCAGTCATCGCCCAGATAAGAATACAGGCCATCGACAACCACACGTTGCGCGGCGGCATCAAGCCATGCCAGCGGCGCAGCATCACCAGAACGCACCAGCATCCGCTCCAGAGGCACATTGCCTGCGTAGGGATTGGCGATCAAGTTCCAGCCGGCAGAAACCTCGAATTCATAAACATCCGCATTAACTTCGCCGTAAGCACTCAAGTCCGGCAAGGTCTTACTGGTCACCCGGCGCAATTGATACCCTTCACCCGACGCTACCGGTGCGCCGCTGTCAACCATGACAAAGGATCCATCTTTTTTTGCCAACGGTGACCAACGATAAACCTGTCTGACCCCAAGGGTCTGAGTCATTGTCAAACCATAGGGGTTAAGGTTACCAACTATTCCAACCATATTATGTCCGGACAAGAGCTCTACAACCGGTCCCGGCAGATCACCCGCCTTTGGATAGCGCCATCGCTGTGTGCCGCTCGCATCTTCAGCAACAAAGTAATAACGATGTGAATAGACCGGGCCGAGTCTGGTGGTCATACTGAAGCGGGCGCCACTTGCCAGCACGCCGGCGTCACGCTGCAGTGCATAGCGATAGCCGTTGATCACTGCAAAGACCCGGTACTGATCCAGCGAACCCTCTTCGCGTAGCATCACGTGGAAACGATAATCAAGGTCAAGCCTGGGCTTACCATCTACCAGGTTGTTACTATCATCCCCGCGGTCAACACGCTCAATACCCTTTAGCCCGGGCTCCAGGGGATTCTGACTTAGGCCGGCGGGAATTTCTGAAAATATTGCTTCGATGGTATGGTGCGAATCAACATCGATAAATTCATAGCTGTTCACCAACCCCACTGACACACCATTGACCAGCAGATCATTGACATAATAACCCGCCATCGGAATCACTTCAAAAGATTGCGTGCTACCATAAAGAACTGATACCGCTCCGGTCGGATCAATATAACCGCCGCTTCCGGCATTGGCGTAAATCACCCAATCAGCACGGTTCGGATCTAAGGGGAAGCCATCGCGACTGTCCGGAATGCCGTCACCGTCCAAGTCGATTTCGCCATCAACGTAACTCGGCTCCAATTCATCTTTGCCGGCCACAACCGCTATGGAAAAAGCCGGTAAAGACGCTGTTTGTAAACCATCACTGACGGTGACGATGATATTGCTACTGACGCCGACATCCTGGGAGACCGGTGTGCCACTCAACACCCCGGACTGCGGGTTGAAGCTTGCCCAGAACGGCAGGCCGCTGATGGAATAAAGCAGATCGTCGCCATCGGGGTCACTTGCCGTGGGAGCAAACAAATAAGACCGATCGACATAGGCGAGTGATCCCGGTCCACCGGAAATCACCGGTGGGCGATTGGTATTATGTACCGTGATGGTGACCACCTCGGAAGCGGAGTCGGTACCATCGGTCACAGAAAAGGTCACGATAAAGCTGCCGGCCTGATCGAAATTGGGCGTCCAGCTGAAAACCCGGGAATCCGGATTAAAACTTGCGGCTGCCGGCAAGCCTGAAGCGCTGAAAACGAAATTTTCACTTTCTGTAGTGGTCGACACACTGAACTGCAGAAGGTCACCTTCGCTGACAGTTTGTGCACCTATGGCGTTGAGAACCGGCGGTTCGTTGGCACGGACAACGGTGAATGGCACCACCTCACTATCCTGTAGATGACCGTCACTGACGACAAATGTAACCTGATGGGTGCCGACCTGCTGCGTACCCGGAATCCAGCTGAAAGACCGGGTTGAAGGAACGAATACTGTTCCGACCGGCAGGTTGCCGGCACTATAGGTTAGCGACAGTCCATTGGGGTCATCAGGGTCACTGGCAGCGATGATCAGATTGAAGTTGTCACCGGCGACAAGGGTCTGGGGACCGATTGGTTCGAGCACCGGCGGGCGATTCACCGGGTTGACATTGAATGTGACCTGTTCGGAGTCTTCCGCGAGACCATCACTGACACGGAAGGTCACTGAAAAAATCCGGATATTGGTCGAACCACTAAAGTCCGGCACCCAAGAGAAGCGACGAGTCGTGGGATTAAATGTCGCACCTGCCGGCAAATTGGCGGCACCGTAGGTCAAGGAATCACCATCAGCATCTGTCGCCAGAATGGTAAAGGCAAGCTCCTGCCCTTCATTGACGCTTTTGGTTCCGATTGGCTGCAAAACCGGCGGTTGATTGATCGCAACCTCGGCAGGGCTATGAACATGGTTGGAAAAATCACTCTCCTGACCACTGGCATCATAGGCAGTCACCGCAAAATAGTAATCCTCGGCCTCATCAAGAGCTGACAGGCTGTAGGTCAATACATTGCCGACATCAACAACAATGGTACCTACCTCACCCGTGCGCGACAGGTTGTCCGAGCCCACCCGGTAGTAGACTTTGTAGCCGGAAACCGCACTGGGACTTGGGTCCCAGGCCAGGGTCACGGACTTGGCCCAGGCAACTGAGCCGATGCCCATGGTCAGAACCATAACCGCGACCAGAGCAACTGACACAAACAATCTTAACAACTTTTTCATTTCAACCTCCGGAGTTTTGCCTGTTGCGTCAAAGCATGTGCGTACAGACCATTGGAGCTTGTTGAATGCGTAAAAAGCCCCGCACTGTAACATTTTACCTCAAAAAAGGAGCATAATCCGTTCAGGACAGGCTCAAACAACTGATGCAGTAATGATCAATTGACCGACAGCGGCTGTTGGTGTCACCAGTGTGTTGACTGTAGCAGGAGGAACGAAAAGAGGCGCCCACTCCAATAGTCCGAAGTGGGCGCCTCTCAGCCGTTATACTAAAAAGGGCGGGAAAGCGTCGCGTCCGCTTCGGCAACCCGGCGATCCCGACCTGGCGGGACCCGTGGCTTTGCGTCACCAGATTACTCTGGCTTTGCCCTTTCGGTTGACAGCTTGCTGCTGTTCATAATCAATGATGAATTCTATCAAATAAAAAAAAACAGATCAATAAAAAAATGAACTGTCTCCAATCTCACTCGCTGGAAATCTGCAACACATTGATTCCAACCTGTTCCAGCATGGTCACCAATTTGATTAACGGCAAGCCGATCAGGGCGTTGTAATCCTCTCCTGCCATCTTTTCTATCAGCGCGATACCCAACCCTTCGATTTTAA
Source organism: Pelovirga sp. (assembly GCF_059864205.1). Lineage (NCBI taxonomy): Bacteria > Pseudomonadati > Thermodesulfobacteriota > Desulfuromonadia > Geobacterales > Geobacteraceae > Pelovirga > Pelovirga sp. The sequence continues at coordinate 3,016 of NZ_JCBCBS010000173.1, read as the reverse complement.
ATGAACCGGCACAATCAAAAGGGCGTTCGCGTTTGAGGTAATCTTTGATCTGCTGATCGCTGAGCGCGCGCAAGGTCACGGAAAAAGTTGCGTGATCAGCTTGCACGGTGCCGGTGCGGCAATCGAGCACCGCCAACCCAGTATAAAAACAGTGGCTTCTGCCGGCCATCCGGCGCAATTGCTTAAATGCTCCACGTTCATTAGCAGCCTTGCCGAGGGTTCTGCCGCGTTGATCAACAAACAATTGATCAGAGCCGATAATCACCGCATCAGGGTATTGATCGGCCAGACTCTGGGCTTTGCCGGCAGCCAGATGACGCACCAGCAATGCCGGTGCCACGTGAGGATCAATGACTTCCTCAAAATCGGGGGCAGCTGTCACAAAAGGGATCTGCAACTGTTTGAGCAGATGCTGCCGGTACGGGCTGGTTGAGGCGAGAACAATTTTTCTCATAATTTTCCTTCATCGTGTAATTGCGTGGCTAACGCTGCCTGCAACCCCTCGACAAACTGGTGTCGCAAGGATTCCGGACGGATAACGCGGACATGGGGCAGATAGGAGTAGAGCCAGGACAGAATTTCCTTGTCACCGCTGGCACAAAACCTCAAGGTCAGGGAACCATCCCGATGTTCATCAATCTGCTGGTGTGGATGCCAGATGCGTTCACGGATCAGGTGAGCAATCTGGGCAGCAAACTCTAATTCCAACTCATATCCGGGACCATCGTCAATCAGGCCAAAGGCCGTTCCGGTCAACCGCCCGGGGTGATAATCTCCGGGCACCTCGAAACGCTGTGGCTCAAGACCGACGCCTTCAATACGATCAATGGCAAACAGCCGGATGTCTTTACGATTATGAGCGTAGGCGCCAACATACAGGGCATTATTGTAAAAAAGCAGGGTATAGGGATCAATCAGATAAGGTTGGGCGGAGCGTTGCGCCGGCCGGTAGTCAATTCGGCAGCGCTGTTGTTTGAGCAGCGCCTGACGCAAATCAATCAGGATCTGACGCTGCGACGAATAATCCTTAAACCCCTGAAAACGTGGGGCGGAGGCTTCAGCAATCCGCTCCAGATGGGCGACACTACGGGGTGGCAGCAGCGACCGCAGGCGCGCGAAGATCGACTCCAGGTCATCGGCAAACGGGGTCCCCTGGAGAAACTCCAGTTGCCCCCGACACAGATACAAGGTCATCAACTCATCAAGCGACAGGGTCAGCGGAGGGATTTTACTGTAGCCCGCGACAAACCGGTAAGCCACCTGCCCGTCCGCTTGCCGCTCGCTGACCAGGGGATAGCCGGCGTCCATCAATGCCTGTAGATCACGGTAAATCGTCCGCCGGGTAACCTCACATTCTTCCACCAGCTCCGCTACCGTTGCCCCGTAGCGCATTTCCAGAATACGGATCAGGTCGTGCAAACGCGCTGCCTGACTGTATTTTTTCGGCCTGCGCCCGGGTTGGCGATGAGACTTCATGGTCACTCCATTGATGTTCAGGCGGACGATCACAATAGTTGGATCACCACTGTAAAAAAAACGTAACTATTCACTGCTGTCCTTGCACAGGGTCGGGGTTCCTGTGGCAAGGGTGTTTGTCGCCATGGACGGCGACAACAAGCGGTCATGGATGACCCAACGGGAAACAATCGCGTCCCTTGATATAGGATTCCCGACCCGGCGCTGAACAGATACAAAAATAACTAACCTAAGGACACAAGAAAATAACGATGCTACAATCCGCCCAACCTCAGCCGATTTGACAAGATCCGCCCGACTCAGCAACAATCAGCTTGAAAACATCCACCCATTTTCTGTCGAGGTATTTCTACGTGCCCAATTCCCTTCAACATGAAACAGTGATTGTCGTCGATGTCGAAACGACCGGCATGCAACCGGAAAAAGGTGACCGGGTCATCGAAATCGGTGCCGTCAAGCTGCGGGGGCAGCAGGTTCTCGAGCGCTTTGAGCGGTTGATCCGCCCGGATTTCCTGATATCACAGGAGATAGAATCTCTGACCGGGATCACCAACAACATGCTCCAGGATGCACCAGGCAGTCCTCAGGTGATGGCCGAATTCGTCGATTTTATCGGCACCTACCCCTTTGTCGCTCATAATGCCGCTTTTGACCAGAAATTTATCGACGCCGAGCTGACTCTGTTCGGTCGACCGCGCCCGACAAATTTCTACTGTACCCTGCAACTGGCACGACGACTCTATCACGACCCGATCAATTATAAACTCTCAACCCTGGTGCAATACAAAAACCTTACCCCGGCACCCACATTCCATCGCGCTCTGGCTGACGCCGAGATGACAGCGCAACTGTGGCTGGCGATCAATAACGACATCATGCAGGATTATGGCTTTACCTTTCTGCCCCTCGAGTTACTTAAAAAAGTTTCTGCTGCCGCTAAGGAACAGGTTGGCGATCTGCTGCGCAAAGCAGCCAAAGACGCGCGCCACAATCAACTGGACACCACCGGCAGTCTGTTCGGTTAAAGGAGAACAAGATGAACATCTGTATCGAATATTGCAATTCCTGAGGCTATCGCCCACGCGCCGCCAGTCTGGCGGCAAAGATTGAAGCAAAGCTGCCGGTGCAGGTGGAAATGATTCCCTCCAGCGGCGGTGTTTTTGAAATCAGCGCGGATGACACCCTCGTTTATTCAAAAAAAGCGACAGGCGAGTTTCCGCCGGAATTTAACATTGTTGAGCAACTGCAGCAGATGATGAAATAGTTTCTGTCTATCTATCAACCTTCGATTTGTCACAGCTCTAAAGTCGGGAGGGAATTTTCGCACTTGCACCAGAATCATTTGCTTCGCCCAAAAAAGCACTTATCAAGAGTAGCAGCCGGGTGCAATAAATCAATTTGGTTATCTATTTGACTCCAGTAAATCAGAAAACAGGATATGGATTCTGCGACTACGCCTCGCTCCGCGCAGAATGACACCCGTTTTTTTCCATCAACGTCCTTCTGTGTCATCCTGCGCGAAGTCGCAGGATCCAGATTA
>NZ_JCBCBS010000164.1:0-8762 GCF_059864205.1 Pelovirga sp. | reverse complement strand
CCACCAAACCAACAAAGAAACGGCCGGGAATTCCCGGCCGTTTCTTTGTTGGTTTGGTGGTTAAATCCTTTGCTGAAGACTATTGGACGGCGTAACCACAGGCCACATCAACCCGTCGGTTCAATGCCCGCCCCTCTTCGGTTTTATTGTCGGCAACCGGCTTTTCTTCGCCCATGCCACGGGCGACCATTTTTGCTGCCGGAACATTGAAGCGCTCAACCAGAGCATTCTTGACTGCCACCGCACGCTGCTCGGAGAGGGTCTGGTTATAGGCTTCAGGACCGGCACTGTCGGTGTGACCGATGAGAGCAACCTCGTGGCCGGGGTAATTGCTAATACAGGCTGCAGCTTTGGCTAATTCACTATCAAACTCGGTTGAAACGTTTGCGCTGTCAAAACCAAAATTGATGCGCAAAGAGAGGACGGTCGGACATCCATCAGTATCAACCCGGACACCGGCCGGGGTGCCAGGGCACTTGTCGAGATAGTCCGCAACACCGTCACCATCGCTGTCAAGCGGGCAGCCCTGGGTATCAACGGCAACGCCACGCGGGGTGTTGGGGCATTTGTCAAGGTGGTCGGGTACACCATCACCATCGCTGTCAAGCACAACCGGGGCTGGAGCTGGTTTTGGGGCAGGTTCAGTCAGGAAAACGGTAGCAACAAACTGTGCCATGGCACCGGCGTCAGCCAGGTTGGCGGCTGTTGTCGCAAAGCCACACTGCCCGGCCTGGGCAACTTTCTCAAGTACTTTATGTCCCATGGAATTGCGCTGATTGCCAACGGCTATCGTGTAAATACACAAGTTGTCACCAAGCTGCTCCTTTGCCTGTTGAGCTGCAGCAGGTGCGTTATCCATGTCTAGGCCGTCACTGATGACAATAATCGCGGATTTACCGCCTGCGGTTTTTAAATCCTGCGTGGCAGCGTTAAGAGCTGCTGCGAGGGGGCTGGTGCCGCCAATGTATTGGATTGTTCCTAGGCGATCGTGAAAAGTCTGACGATCGTGGCGGGTCATACCATAGATTAAATTAGTTGGGTTTTTCGATTGATAACTGTTGTGGCCAAAAGTACGCAAGCCTGAATTATAGGTCAGGTCGGCTGGAATCCCCTGGTTAATACGACTGGCAATGTCCCTGGCTGTGATAAAATATTTTCCTCCCTCTTCCATGCTCAACGATGAGTCGATAATGATCTGGAAGTTATCGATCTTGGCAGCCTTGCCCCCACTGTTAACAGCAGGTGCTGTCAGCGGTTGTAAAGGTGGTTGGGGTACCGGCGCGCAGGCACTGACAAGGGCGATGAGTGCACACCCCGTGAAAAATTTCATCCATCCATTCATGATTCGTTCCTCCTTGATAAAATTGCGAAATTGCTTGAATAAATTAATCTGGTTAGCTATTTGACTCCAGTAAATCAGAAAACAGGATATGGATTCTGCGACTACGCCTCGCTTCGCGCAGAATGACACCCGTTTTTTTTCCATCATCGTCCTTCTGTGTCATCCTGCGCGAAGTCGCAGGATCCAGATTATTAGCAAGTCGCATCGGTCGCGATCTTCTAACTGTTATGCTGGAGCGAAGTGGATAACCTAATAAATTAATATCATGTGGTTTGGTAAATGCAAGGGGGGGCGGAAGGTTAATAACCGTCGTTCAGCCTCGGGTAGTGGTCAGGTCCTTAGCCGATATCTGTGCAGATTCAGAGAGTTAGTAGAGCTGTTAAGCGCTGAACAGAAGACGCATTATTTCTCATTAAGAACGAAGTTTTAGCGTCAACCGGCCAGGTGGTTTGGCCTCATTAGGTTCTTTACCGCGTCTAACCGTCCTTTTTAGGCTGGACTTTAGTTAAGCCGATCAAGGATCCTTTCCAGTTGAGTCAAGCGCTCATCAATATGGTGAATCTGCTCTATTGTGTTGATAGCACGGATTTCACTGGGGCAGGCATCGCAGCCTTCGCAATAATGACGAGGAGGTTGCTGGGTCAACAGGTCGATGAACAGGGTTGCAGATTCATCCATTAATCCGACATGTGAGTATTTTTTTATTGCAGCAGCACGTTCCTGTTCACGAGATATCAGACTGTGGCCCAATTGGAACAGGCGCTGCAGCCAGGTGGTATGAAAAATTTCTGTAGCCTGGTTGAGATCCTTGCCGGCGAGATACTCCAACGCCAGATTGAGGATATCGTAGGTTTGTTGCATTGCCTCACGCACTTCTGTCGTTGACGACAGATCGATCTGATCGGCGCTGAATTTGCGGTTCACCAGGTGCAACATTTCGCAGGCCAGTTCATGGGGGATACCCTCTTCAAGAACCGCGGCCAGAAAATGATGCGGGGTCGCGCTGTTAAGCAGTGCCAGCGGATTAGGCAGGTTGTCTGCCTCGAGACGAAAGTCCTGTTTATCGCCAACGACAAATGTTTGCGGATTCGTCCTGGTATAGATCACTCTGGCGTCCATGGTCGGAACAATTCCCAGGTCGAGCAGACGGGCGCTGCGTCGTTGGTAAACCTCTTCCTCGAGGATCAACATGCTTTCGCTGCGAATAATTTCCATGATCTGCAGATAATGATTCTGTTCGCGTTCCTGCCAGATGTTGAACAGGGACCCGAGGATCTTTGCTGCGTCGTCTGATTTGTATTCAATGTCGTAAATCGCTTCCATGCGCTTGGCGTTTTCAGCATCGTCATCATCGTAGGCTTCAAGGCCGCGGATAATGGTCAGATGTTTGCCGAGCATCAGGGCGAGAATTTCCGGTTCAGTCTCACGTGCTAACTGGCGGATTTTTTCTTCATCGCAGTTGGACAGGAACTCCAGCCAGTTTAGTGCTGCTTCCGGGTTCAGGGTATCCAGATCCCAACAATCCAGGTCGAGGATCAAGGTAATCTGGGCCGGGGTGGCAAGGGAAATTAATTCCAATGAATCTTGCGCACCGAGTTCATTAACGGTCAGATAGAGTTCCTGGGGATGTAGCCGCGGAACAACAATTTCCGGCTTACTGCTGTTAATGATCAGATGGTATTTTTCTTTGCCTTGTGCTTGATGGATCTGCAGTAACTGTTCTTTAAGGGGCATCTGATGGAAAGCCACCGGCACTGCAGCAGATTTGTTCGCAATGTGGTTTTTTTTGCTCATGGGAAAGAAAACTCCGGTCAGCAGGTTGGATACAGTGTGCTCGTTTTTATGTTGTGTTAGGTCTTAAGTGGGCTTGAGGGACACTCTAAAACAGTGGCGGCAATAGCGCAATCAGCTTGTGGCTGAAAGCTGAAATGCGCAACAGACGCCTTGCCATTGTTGATGGCGGCGCAAAAAAACTCATCAACTGCTGCGCCAGTCTAAAAAACAGTCGCCATCATCTCACTGCTTTGATGTAAGCAGGTCTCATGGTTCAACCTTGGCACGCCTTGCATGTGGCGTTTTGAGCTTAGCCACCCAACCTGATGCTTTTTGCCAAAGCATCATTGTTAATAACTTCATTTTTTTGCCGTGAATTGATAGGGTGTCGTGACACCTTGAGTATTAGTATATCCGGACTTCTCATTCATGGCTAAAATCCAGTCACGACAATCTGTTAAAAACAAGCTGACGCTGCTGTTGATGCTGGTCAGTGTGGTTTTATTAGTCATTGTCAGCCTTGTCGTGCTGATCGCCGAGATCTTTGCCACCAGAGCCGCCTTGGCTCAGGAACTCCGGGTACTTACTGCTGCCGTTGGTAATAGCAGCCGTCAGTCTCTGGTCCTCAGTCAATATCAAGAGACAGAAAAGTTTCTTGCCGCCTTGGCAAGCCAGAAACATATTCATGCGGCGTATCTGTTCAATGGTCAGGGCGACCCGGTTGCTGAATATTTAGCGCAGAAGAATTCTGCGTTTGCCTGGAAGTTTCTCGAAATCGACTTCGCCGCTGATAACAAAGCTTACTGGACAACGGCAACAGAAGAACGAATCAATTCGTGCTTTTCTCATCTCGGTATTTTTACCCCGATATTCTATGAAGGAAAACGGGTTGGCACACTTTATGTGCTCAGTGACCTTGACGCCCTTTATGGACGGTTAAGTGGTGTTGCCTTCGGCACGACCCTGGCGCTGATGTTGTTGTTTGTTTTTTCATGGATTTTTGCCGGTCGTCTGCAAAAGCCGATTTCTGAGCCTTTGCTGAATCTTGCCGGGGTAATGGAGAAAATATCAGTTCAACAGGATTATTCGGTCCGGGCGACAAAAATGAGCAACGATGAAATTGCTCAACTGGTTGACGGTTTGAATCATATACTGGATCAGGTGGAGAATTACCAACGCCAACAGGCCCGTTATCAGGACCATTTGGAGTTAACGGTTGATCAGCGCACGACGGAATTACGTGCTGCTGTGTTTGAGCTGAAAAAGGCGCGCCGCCAGGCTGAAGCGGCAAATGAGGCTAAATCGCAGTTTTTGTCACGAATGACCCATGAGTTGCGAACGCCATTGATTGGTGTGCTGGGGATGAATGGCCTGCTGCAGCGCACCCCGCTGTCGGAGCAGCAGCGCATATTGGTAAATACCGTCGATAAATCGGGCAACGATCTGCTCGCATTGATCAGCGATGTCCTTGACATTGCGCGTATTGAGGCGGGCGTGCTGGAACTGGATATTGATGAAATTGAACCGGCCCGAATTGTCGAGGAGGTGGTTGAGTTGCTGGCGCCCCAGGCTCAGGCCAAAGGGGTGGAACTTCTTGCTGACATCCCCCGGGGGGCACTTGTTGCGGCGCGCGGGGATCGGGCGAGAATCTGGCAGATTGTAATGAATCTGATTGGCAACGCAATCAAGTTTACCCCAGCAGGGTCGATTACTGCGCGGTTGCAATTGATTCCGGAACATCAGGGGAAAGGGCGATTTATCATTGCGGTTGAAGATACCGGTATTGGTATGGACGCGACAACCAGCCAGCGTATCTTTGATAGTTTTTATCAACACAATGATCTGTCTTCAGAAATCAGCAGCGGCAGCGGTCTGGGATTGTCGATTGTCAAACAGCTTGTCGATTTGATGGATGGCCGGGTCAGTGTTGCAAGTTGTCCTGCTGCTGGTAGCTGTTTCACCGTTGAATTGTCCCTATTGTTGCTTGAGCATCATCACTCTGCCGCCGTGACTGACTTGTCTGGTACTCAGGTCATTGTTGCCGTTGCTGCAACACCCTCAGCGTCTGTGCTCGAAAGGCAACTGACCGAGTTAGGTGCTGACGTAGTCCATGCCCCCTCTGCAGTAGAATGTCACCAGTTGTTGCTGGATCTACAACGCGTGGGATCTGTTTGTCATCTCCTGTTGTTGGACCACGACTGGTACATTCAACGTGACGAACAAGACTTTTGTGCTCAGTTGACGGAACTAACCAGGCAGCTTGTGCTGGTCTGCCGTGATTCGACGGTCAAGATGCCGGTGGTTGATCATGTGGTGCTACTCCATCAGCCCTTTACCTGGCGCAACTTGTTTGAATTGCTTGCGCGCATCCCTGTTCAACCATGTGAAATGTCAGGGCCGGCTGTGCCCCTGCAACCTGTTGCCGACATCGATGTCCATGGCAATTTAAGTACTCATCGAGTGATTTATCTTGGCCGTCATGCCGCTGAGCGGCAGTTACTGCGGCTGACTTTGGCAGCGTGGCAGATTTTGCCCGATTGCGTAGATGATATCCATGATGCTATGGCCATGTGTCGTCATAATGATGTTGTTCTGATGATTCTTGATACTTCTGAGCTTACAGCTAAGAACCTTGACCAGCTGCTGAAGTTAAAAGAAGAGCTGCCACCCTGCTGTCTAATCGGTGAGCATAAACCTGCAGATCTGCTGACCTTGCCAGTTATCGGTTACCTTGATAAGCCGGTCTCTAAGCTTGCGTTGCATCAGATTCTCGATCCATTACTGACAAAAGCCGACAGTGATCCCTCCATGGCCGTCGAGGAGGTAACCAGATGAAGCGCTCGTTGCCTTTAATTGCACTATTGTCCTGCATTGTCCTGGGTGTTGTTCTGCTGCTCTGGTTTGGTGGAATATTTCAAAAATATCTTGGCACGACAGGGAACCTGGTGGTTCATGCTCCGCTCATCCAGCGCTTACCGCTCGGTTCAGACGTAAAGTTTCAGCTTGACGGCAGTGGTTTTGATCGCGATACCAGGGTGAGCCTGGTCTTGGATGTCAGTAACCAGGATTCGATCGTCAATCGCTACCCGTTGGATGGTTATTACAACTCCAGCCTGATAGTCGGCGATTTTCTGCTTCTTGGCAGCAACGATGGTTTGAAATTAATCAGTCTTTCTGTCCCCGACTCACCCCGTATACTCGAAACCTATCTACCCGGACGTTCGGTTGTTAATCTGCACTATGGTGGCGGCAAGGTTTTTGTATCCTGCGGTCGCCTGGGGCTGGTTGTCATGGCTCTGCAGGAAAACGGACTCAGGGTTGAGGCTGAAGTCTGGACCGGTGATACTGTAATTAGCAGTTATTTTCACGCGGGTTATCTGTATGTGAATAATCTCTCACAGTCTTTGCTGGTTTATGATGCGAGTGATAGCGCCCGGTTTCGGCAGGTGGGTCAGCTACATCATGCAACTACTGTCAGAGGGATGGCCTTCAGTGGTAATCAACTCTTTCTCCATGATCGCAGCGGCATACTTTACCTTTATGATTGCAGTGATCCCACCGCATTGTCCCTGATTGACCAGTTGCGTTTTGAATCTGTTGTGCGTGCGGTTCTGGTGAAAAATACGGTGCTCTACGTTGCGTTGACAGACAGTCTCTGGGCTTTTGAACTAGGGCATGCGGCTCGGCTGGGTCAGCTGGAATTACTTAAGGTTTGGGATCAATTCGGTTCCATCATGCGCCTGATCGGAGGGGAAAATCATCTCTATCTGATCGATCGGAGTGTCGGCGTGCGCATTTTTGATACGCGCGATCTGACAATGTCAGAACAGAAGTCATTTGCCGAGGGGCTGCAAACTCTGGCAGAAAACGGCGACTATCTATATTGTGCCGGATCCCTGGAAGGATTGTTGACAATTGATCGCCGGCAGTTGCGATCGCGACAGGTAGTAAAATGGATTGGTTCCTTGCTGGGGGTAACCGATGGAATCGTTGTCGATGGATTTTTTTATCTTAGCTTAAACCGTGCTGGTGTTGGCGGTGTCGCAATTGTTGATCAGCAAAAAGGTATTGCTACTCCTTTTGCCGATGCACCAGCACCGAGTTCCTCTCTTGCCCGTTATCAGAACCTTCTTTTTGTAAGACAGATGAACTCAGGCGTCAGGGTTTTTGATATGACTATTCGCACCAGTCCACAACTGCTCGCTGAGTGGCCTGACAATGAGGCAAATCGCCTACTGGTCATCAATGATTATCTGATCAGTTACTCCCTTCGAAATGGTTTGCAGGTGACTGCTGTTGCCGACATCGGCGCAGCGCATGTTGTTGATCAGGTGGAAGCACCACAGATTGTTAGTATGGTTGCAGTGAATGACTATCTGATGGGTGTGACCTATGATCAGGGTCTATTGATCTATCGCGTCCACGATAGTGGCAAACTCGAAAAGGTCAACCGATTCCGTCCACCTTTCCCGGCACAACAGTTTGACCAGCAGGTCGATATCCATGTGCAGGATGGCTTGGCTTATATCGCCAACGGGGACTCGGGATTGTTAATCGTCGATGTCAGTGACCCAACAAATCTCCAACTGGTCGGCACCATTGCCCCGCCCGGATATGCCAAGGGAGTGCGTTTCCATCAAAATCTGGTCTATCTTGTTACTCTACGCAATGGAGTTCATCTTGTTGATGTGACGCGACCGGCACAACCGCTGTTGATTGGTACGATACCGCTGAGCCGATTGTCGAAGTTTTTGCTTGTCGATGATGGTCTGCTGTATTTTTTTCAGGATGCGAGTGGCATATCGGCGATACCGCTGCCTATCTTTGCCCAAAACGTTAGATTGCGGTCGCGCAACCGCTTAAACGTTACCATGCCGGCACCGTTTTATCCGGGGCGCTATAATCTGCTGGTCAGCAATCACCATGGTACGGTTACCCATAACGGGGTTTTTGAGTTTTATCAGCAACCGGAATGACATGAAAAACACAACGGATGTTGGCGTGACGAGGTTATATCAATAAGGTTCCATGCGTATTCTAGGGTTTGTCATATCTGCGGCAGTCCTGCATCTTGTGCTGTTGGCATTGAGCCTGGATAACAGCAGCGAGCAAATCGACGAATTCCGTATCGGTGTTGCCCTGGTGGAGCGGCAGGTGGATTCGTTTGCTGACGATGCTGCCATGGCAGCTTCCGCCGCGCAGGAATCTTTTGCTGCTGATTCCAGCGCGCATTCTGCTCTTGATTCGCTCGACAGAAAAGAAGTAAGCGACACTCAAGAACAGGTCGATAAACCGACTGTGCAGGGGTTGGCGGTCGAGGTTGACGATAGCAACTCCAGGCCGGATATTCAGCGGCCCGTTGCTGCCGAAAAATCCCTGCCGCCGGAAGATCACCAGCCACAGTTGCTGCGTGAGGCGATTGATCATCGTTCGCCGGAAGAAATGTCATTGTCATTGCATCAGCCGATTCATCATGTAGCAACTGAGGCCGCGTCACTATCACAGGTTTCACTAGCGCGCCCGGAGGGGCCGTCAGCAGAACCGGCGGCCGGCGCGGCGGGAAAGACGGCCGGCGAATCTGTAGCATTGCAAGTGTCAGCTCTACCCCGCTATGGACATCATCCTGCGCCATCCTACCCGGGCATTG